>JBJMLY010000268.1:0-2572 GCA_045805025.1 Cytophagaceae bacterium
TCCATTGGCCGCCGGCTCATGGATCCTCTGGCTGAGCTGGTGAAGATCGATCCCAAATCCATTGGTGTAGGCCAGTATCAGCACGATGTGGAGCAGAGCCAGCTAAAGAACAGCCTGGACGATGTGGTGATGAGTTGTGTGAATGCCGTAGGGGTAGAAGTGAATACAGCCAGCAAGCAGCTGCTGAGCTATGTTTCGGGCCTTGGGTCACAGCTGGCGCAGAATATTGTGGAATACAGAAATCAGAACGGACCTTTCAGAAACCGGGAAGCACTGAAGAAAGTGCCGCGCCTGGGCGACAAAGCCTTTGAGCAGGCCGCCGGCTTTCTCCGGATCAGGGAAGGAGAAAATCCTCTTGACTCCAGCGCTGTGCATCCAGAACGGTACGCGCTCGTTCAAAATATGGCTAAAGATCTGGGTACGGATCTAAAGGAGCTGATCAGCAGCAAAGAGCTCAGAGCTAAGATTGATGTAAAAAAATACGTCAGCGATCAGATCGGTTTGCCTACACTGAACGATATTCTCAGTGAACTCAGCAAGCCGGGAAGAGATCCCAGAGAGACATTTGAGGCTTTTCAGTTTGCCGAGGGCATCCTGACGATGGAAGATCTGAAGCCGGGAATGAAACTGCCTGGTATTGTTACCAATATTACCAAGTTCGGAGCTTTTGTTGACATCGGTGTGCATCAGGACGGACTGATCCATGTGAGCCACCTTTCCAATCGTTTTATCACAGATCCCGCCGAAGCGGTTAAGGTTTACCAGAAAGTTCAGGTGACGGTTCTGGAAGTGGACATCAGCCGTAAACGGATTTCTCTATCCATGAAAGACAATGCCGCCGATGGGAAATCCCAGAAGCCTAAAGAAAAGAAAAGGAGCGATGAGCCGGAAGAAACGATGGAGCAAAAGCTCAGTAAGCTGAAGACAATGTTTAAATGATGGTGCTTAGTGCTCTGTACACAGTGCTTAGAATAGGTGGAAATTTAAAAAGTTCGGGACAACATACTTATGCTGTCCCGAACTTTAATGCTTTAACACATTAATACTTGAACACGCTAACACTTTACCTCTCCATCTTCACCTGGAAGACCAGCTTATCCTTGTAAGGGTCCGCTCCTGGATATATAGTAATGATCTTAACTAATCCATGCTTGCCTGCTTCGGTCTGGAAGGCATAAACCTGTCCGGCTGCAAGAGATGCAATATAACCACCCTGATTTGTACCGGTATAAGGCGTAGCGCTGTTCCAGGCGTCTACAACAGATCGTTTGAACATGGCATTATCGAATGTCGCCGAAGGTACATTTTTTCTGAAGATCGTTGCTTTCAGATGCCAGTTGGTGAGCGTTGTCGCGGAATATGCATAGGTATTGGCCAACTCTGCTCCTGTAGAATCATTATTGTAGATATAAGCAAAAATCACATCGTCCGAAAAATCCAGATTTTTGTTAATGGTATCGGCGGTGAATACCAGTTGCTTGCCTGAATTGAAGAATGTTCTTGATTTATTATCACCTGCAGGAGGATATAAGGTGTCGGTGGTTATTGCAAGCGTTGTGTCGGTACTTTGAGTGCTGATGCTGCCATTTGATCCGGATGGCGCCGGAAAATCCTCTTCCTTTTTGCATGCTGAGAAAAGAATTAAAAGACCTAATGATAAGGCCGAAGTCATGGATATGATGTTTTTCATAGTGCGTTGTTTTAATAAGAACCTATTTTTCCTTTTTTAAAAATGCTCTCGTTATGATAGCTTCTTTTAAATCAACAGCGGTATTTAAAATATTGTTTGAACATCCATCCTGATAAAGGAGAAATGATATAAAAAAAGCAGAGCCTGGGAGCTCTGCTTCAAAGGTTTGAAAATCGGGATTTTTGCTTAATTATTATAGATAAAATCTCCTGCAGCGCAGAATTTTCCGGCATTTTCATTGGTAGTTTCGGTAAATACAGCTTTTCCTGAATCCCGGTCGTGATAGGTGGTTTCACGCTGATATTCCAGGCTGCTCCATACCTCCATGCGTATGTTCAGTTTTCCGGAAGGTAGGGAATTAAATCCGTTCTCAAGATCTTCCGGAAGGATCCAGTACCAGGAAGACCATTCGGCTTCCGGCCTATATTGCCCTTCAACTCCGGCCTGGTAATGCAGCTTTCCGTTTACATACATTCTGTAATCGAACGATTCGGGAGCCTGTCCATCCTGAATTTCGCCTACGCTCCACGGAAGGAATATCCGTCCATAAAAAGTTTCACCCGAGTTGAATTCATTCTGAAGCGTTGGTTCTATTTCCGCAATGGAACCTGCTCTGGGAATTTCCTGGGATGAAAAAACAACAGTTCCTGCTCCCCACCATTCTTTTCCTTTATTCTTTCTTCTTTCATCATCGGTTTTTTTGACAATGTACTTATGAAACTCACCTTGTTCCTGTGCCATAAAAAATAAGTTTAGAGGTTGATTGTAAAATAATATAGTACAGATACGAAAGAGTCTCAATAAGGTTTTCCCGCCCAGATGCCGGAGCGATGATAAACACTCGACCTATATTGCAAGGAGTTTCACGTCATTGCGAGGCAA
>JBJMLY010000269.1:0-3150 GCA_045805025.1 Cytophagaceae bacterium
AGTTTTTCTGGTTTATACCAAAGGAGCTATTTCAAAAGAGATTCACGGAGCAATCAGATACTCCGTAAAAATTGAAGTGAAGAATAATAAATACAAATATCGCTTCAGTGATTTTGTTTTTGAATACTATAAGATAAATCGCAATTATCAGTATTTGCCAACCGGGCAGGAAAAGCCATTGGAAGAAGAAAAATTTACAGGCTGGGATAATGCCTGGGAAAACCATAAAAAGGAAACGTATAGCCGAATTACCTCTCTGATTAAATCTCTGAAATCAGATATGGGAAAAAAAGAAAAAATTGAACAAAAGAAAGAGCCGGTAGGAAAAAAAGAAGAGTGGTAAGTTAAGGTATTACTCTAAAGTATTAATATAATAGTCAATAAGTCAATTGATTATAAAAAACCACCTCGAAAAGGTGGTTTTTTATTTCTAATTATTATAAATTGTAAGCCCTTTGGTACTCAAATGGGTTCATAAAAGGGCTTAGAGAAAGATTACAGAATAATATTCGTTATATAGTTAAAGACTTAACCTGAGAAAAAACTAAACTCCTTTTTAGTTGTAATTAAATAATCAGGTTTACAGCCACCCCTGCCTAGAGGGGTGGTTTTTTTTATGCCTGTTCCTCATACGTATGCCAATGAATTTTTAGATTTTCAAGTTCAAGTGCGCAGAGCTTTCCATAAAACTCACTCATACCAAATACGCATCCATTGTCTAAATTAAGTTGGTGACGAATATTGTACTGACTGAGCTCTTCATGAATCTGGATCATAGAAATGGGAGTATGACCGTGAATTACGCCCCGGCCGCCGGTCTTTTTGAGATCCACCTCAAATTTTCTGCGCCAGAGCATAGCTTCTTTATCCTGCAGCGGATCATCCGAGTCGAAGTTCAGTCCGGCATGAACCAGAATGAAGCGTTCAGAAGTATGGTAATAAGGGAGTGACTTTAGAAACGATAAATATTCTTCAGGGATTTGTCTGATGGAAGATACTCCAAAACTATCAAGTGTTTTGTCTCCTCCATTTCTAAGCCACATATCGAGGTATTCCTGATCTTCATACGCTTCAATAAGCATCTGTTCGTGATTGCCCCGCAAGGCCACCACCTGATAGCCCTCTTCGGAAAGGGTTTTTATCTGGTCGAGGACTCCCTTACTGTCCGGCCCGCGATCAATATAATCGCCTAATAAATAAAGGGTATCCTCTTTCCTGAGCGCTATAACCTTCTCGAGAAGAAGTCTGAATGTATTTGCACATCCATGAATATCCGTAACCGCAAATGATCGTGACACGTTTATCAGGCTATTGATTTAATTCTGCTGGAGATCAATATACTAAGAACGGTGCAAACGACGGAGATCATACCGATCACTTCGAAGTTCATAAGTTTTCCCTCCGGACTCTCGATCAGTATCCAGCCCGAAATCAGCGCACTCACTCCTCCTGTCAGCTGTTGTATGGAAGCGTTGATTCCCATAAGACTTACCCTGTTCTCCGCATCAACACGGGATGTCATAAGTGATGTAGCCGATATAAAACGGCTGTTCTGGAAAATAAGAAATAAGACCGCCATGGTCATAGCCATATATTTTCCTGTTCCATCCATGGAGGTAATCATGGTAGTTGTAATCACAGAGATCAGTGCGCATGTAATGAATATCTTTTCTTCCCCAAAGCGGTCTATGATCTTTCCGATAAAAGGTCCTGAAATAATAGAACCAAGGCCAGACAGAAAATAGACGGAAGCCAGCTGGCTCTGGCTGATTCCGACATTAGCGATCAGGAATGGACTGATAAAAAGCATGATAGAAAAACCGGAAGAAACCAGAAAGAACATGAATAAAAGTATTTTTACCAGGTCTTTGTTGGTGAAGACACTGCGAAGAATTACCAAAGCCCTTTTGGGTGTTTTCAGCCTTGAAACATTCTCCGTCTCAGGAAAAAAAAGACAAATGCATATCAGTACCACAAGTGCTATTCCGGCGATAATATTAAATGGCGTACGCCATGTAATTTCATTAGAAAGAAAAAGACCAGCCGGAATACTGATCAGAGAAGCAATTGAAAATGCAGACATGACGATACTGGTTGCTGTTCCTGTTCTCGATCTTGAAACGGTATCTCCGAGTAAAGAAAGCACCAAAGCCATCAGATTGCCGGCAAAGGCACCCGTAATAATTCTTCCACATAAAAAAACACTATAATTAGGGGAAAGAGCACAAACCATAATGCCGATAACAAAACCTGTGAAGACGAACATGAAGGAATCTTTTCGTTCAAAACGATCCAGGAAGAAGGCACCCAGAAATCCGAACACAGCGGCACTGAAGGTGTAAGCAGTGATCAGCATACCGAGTTGAGGCGGGGTAATATGGAGAAAGAGCATCAGTTCTCCGCCTAAAGACATCATAAGAAGAAAATCAGATAAATACAGAAAATGAACCAGCGTTAAAATACTGATCACCATGTATTCTCTGAAGACAAACTTCCGAAGTCCGGATACAACAGTCATGAAGCAGGGTCTATTTATCTAGTTAACCCTTAAGACTTATTTAAGTTTACCGTGATCCGGCGCGCTTGTTGTTTTATGATCGCAACTGATTTTTGTTTTGCGGAATCCTTTTCCTGCACAGGATTCGCAGAATATCAGGTTCTTCTTTTTTCCACCGCAGGTCGCGCAATTGTGGTAGCCTTTACCCTTGCATTGACTGCAGCTCTGATAAGTTCCTCCAAACCCTCCACCATGTCTGGATACACCCGAAGCGCCGCAGGCCTGACAATAGACGAATCCTTTTCCCTGACAGGTCTTACACATTTTTTCGACTTTGCCTTTTCCATGGCAATAGGTACAGGTATCTGTAATTTCCCTGAAGCCGGTGTCATTGCATTTCGGGCAGATCAGCGCATCGGATTGTTTCAGATAATCTTCCGCTTCTTTGAAGTATTCTCCGCTGGCCCCAGTAAGAGAAAGATACTTCTGAAAGGAAATCTTCGCCTGAGGATATTTTTTTTGCTGAAAAAGCAATACTCCATGATAATAAGCTGCTTCATCGGGCAAAGCCTTTTTTAATGCAAGGGCTTTTTTAAGAAAATCGTTGGCTGCTTTGTAGTCATGGTGGTTAATGGAAGATTTAACTTGCTGCA
>JBJMLY010000270.1:0-6493 GCA_045805025.1 Cytophagaceae bacterium
CGCTGGATGCTACTTCAACCCAAACGGAAGTAGGAGTATGAGTAAAGTCTGCGTTATTTAATGTTACAGGACTCCCTACGCCTAACACATTTCCTCCCGAAGCAGCATCATACCAGGTATAGTTTGGATAGTCAGCCGGCACAGTTCCTGTAGCGGTAAGAGTAAGAGCGCCCGTGCCGCAACTTATAGACCCCGCTGGCACTAAGGGATTCATGCTGGTCAACGTCATGTTCTTGGTATATGCTCTGCCGCAGTTATCATTGAAAGAAAGTGTAATTGTTTTAGCTCCTGTACTGGAAAAACTTACACTAGGTGCTGCTGCTGTGGAGCTGGCACCACCTGGAGAGAATGTTTGTCCTCCTCCTGCTGCAGTCCAGCTGATCGTAGCGGGATTAACAGAACCTCCAAAAGAAAAACTCAGAGGAATGGAGGTGCTTACGCATTGCCCGCTCGTGCCGGGAAACAACGTAGGATTAGATACCACAAGAGATTTGGGAAATGTTGGCAATCCGCGATATGAATATCCGTCAGTACTTGGCACTGTATTTACCTGGATGGCATTCATGACAAAGTTAGCAGCATTACCGGCAAGCGTAGGACTGTTAATCACTCCTATATATTCCGCTGAAGACCCTCCCCCGGTAATAGCAACGTATATTTTATTATCAGGTGCAAGCTGGAGCTGACCTAACTCCCCAAGGCCGGTATTTCTATCCCACGATGCCTGAGTAAAATCAGTCGCCGCGCCTATGTTATATTGGTGCAGAATCCCCTCATCTAATTGAGTGATGTACAGATAAACTCCATCGTTGGAAAACTCCAGACCATAAGAATGAGGAATAGCGATGGATACAGTTCCAGATAAGACTCCTGTGCTGGCATTAAAATCCATAAGCTCAGTAATACCGTTATTGTAATAGGTGGCCGCCACTTTTGTCTGGCAAACGTTGGCTTTAAGAGTACCAATATAGCTATTCCAGCCAGCAAGAGTGCTCACTGAACTACTTACCGGAGCTCCTACAGCTCCTGCAGTAGTAATGGGATAAGCCAGATAATTTGCAGTTAATCGTTCTCTCACTACTACCCAATAAGAATAAGCAGCATTCGTGCTTCCCACAATTACAATACCTTCTCCATTCTGAGTAGATGAGAGAAGATTGGTAGCTGCTGAAATACTAAAAGCACCTGGCGTACCTGTAACTGTGTAATAATTTAAGCCTCCCGGAGTTCCTGTGCCCGGATCAGTATTGGCAGTAAATACGAGCCATGTGTTTGCTGCTCCCGGTTTCGGAACTATGGTCGCCGATTGGGTGGACGAAGATCCGCCAAGCATGGTCGTGGCATTGAATTTAATGTTGGTAGATGCATCGTAGATATCCAGACCATTTGTGTAGAAAAGCGGTGAGCCGGTTACAGGATCACAGATTGAAGTTGTTCCCTCCTGCGATTGCATAGGTAACTTATTGGTTAGTGTAGGGGGGCTGGTATTAAAATCAAGTTTTAAACCAAACCCGTATCCAAAATACCAGACGTTGGTTGACTGACCATACATGTTTGTGCAGAACAGGCACAGAATAATTGCTACAGATAGATATCGCTTGACCATTTTCATACTAATTGAAATGTTTTCTGACTAATAAGTTAACCATATATTATGAATGGGGCAGAAAAGAAACCCATAAATTATAAATAACCAATAAACAATATAACTAATATGAGATTAGTTAAGGCCTTACTAAGCAAAGTCCACAATCAGCTTTTACACAATTCCGCCCTGCATGAAGGGCAAAAGGCTTATTTGATTCTGAACAGCGTTTGGAAGAAAATCCACCTATATACTGAAATATCAGTACGTATTTATACAGTTTAAGTTATTTCTATTCTTTAGAGAGTGGATTTTAATAGTTCAATGAATTGTAGGTAAAATTCAACATTTCAAAGTGTTTGTTTTGTAAGGCAAGTACTATAAAAAACAAACCTTGAAAAAAGTATGGAACAGCTGTTTTATGCCTTTTGTTTTTGGCTGCTCTTATTCTTACCCCGCGTGATTCCTGACTCTGTTTCAGATTTTTTAACCAAGGTTTTTTTCCGGTAAAAATCACGCGTGTAAACCTTCTGATATCATGAGCTTTACAGCATAAAAATTCGGGCGATAACAAATTTCTCAGAGGGCCTGTTCTTTTTACAAGCCGAGAGAGAGGAAGATTTTTTTGAGTGGAAAGGCTACTGAAAATTGTTAAAACATGAATCAATATATACAAAAGCTTCGCCTGAGAAATTCCACGTTTATTATCCTCATGGCAATTTCTCTTTTCCTATTATGCACATTAGCCAGTTTCGGACAGGGAAAAACCCAATGGACAGGTCTAGGAACCGATAACCTATGGAGTAATCCGGCCAACTGGAGCAGTGGTGTACCAACAGCCACCATGCCTGCTGTTATAAAAAAGACAAACAATGATCCCTACGCCAATGGGATGCCGGTATGCCTGGGCCTGGACATCCAGGATACTCTTACAATCGGCCCATCCACACCGATGAATGTATACGGCGACCTGAACATCAATGGAGGAGCAGTACTCAACATGCAGTCCAACACGTCCATCAATATTACAGGCAACTGGACGAACAACGGATTATTTATTCCTTCTACATCGACCATTCGATTTTCAGGCGCAGGCACGAACCAGCTCGCCGGCACTTGCGATTTTTTTAACCTGATCATCGCCAAGACCGGCAATGGGGCAATGAAGCAGGGCAATACTGTCATAAGAGTTTCCAATAACCTGAATGTGACAACTGGCTGGCTGACACTGAAAGAAGCAAACCCCGCCGCCGATATGATTGTGAGCAGACAGACTATTATCGGAAACGGAGGAGGAATCGAAATGTCTGCAAGCAGCATTAACCTTCAGCTGGGGGGAAACCTGATCGACAACAATACCGCCGAACCTTCTCTCAGTACGGGTGGACTTTATTGCGGAAGTGTCAGCTCATTTCCTTCGGGACTTAACCGTGCAAGCGTGGAATTCAATGGCGCCGCCAATCAGCTTGTACAAGGAGCTTATACATTGAGAAATGCCGCCAACACACTTACCGAAGGCAGCGGGATCGCTCTGCCCAATGTGATCATCAATAAAACTCCCGGTTCTGCCTTGTCGATGTTCAGCCATGTAAGAATCTGCGGAGCTATGACACTCAACACCGGAACTTTCAATACGAACGGATACAATCTTCTTTTCGGCGACCGGAACAACCAGAGTCTGGATGTCTATGGAGAATTTTACCTGGCGCCCAATTCAAAGCTTAAAATGTCGACATGGAATGCCGACGGAACATTTTTTCAGGGAAGAAACGGAGGCCTTGTCAGATTTCTGGGGGATGTGAGCGGACGCGCTGAAATAACAAGGGATGGCAACCCTGGCAACTATTACCGGATGGCAGTCTATGCCGGATGCACCATCGAATCCCGCTTCACCGATTTTAATTTCCAGGGCGCCAGCAATACAGGATTCCCTGCCCCTGCAGGCGGAACCGGTTCTAACGGCGGTATAAAAATCTACAGCGGCGCCACGATCGATCCGATCAATAATTTCAGCGACTGTTCCTTCAGCGCCGGCGCAACAGGTTACACGGCCCTTACCATCAATACCGGCCAATCGCTGGTGATCAACAACGCGATCTTCAACGGTTCGAATGGCAATGGGATCAACTGCGTCAGCAACAGTACCGGCACCAGCGATACGCTGCGCTTCGGGAATTCTTCCGGACTGATCGGCGGACCGATAAATGGAGAAGCGAATGATGGAGGAGCGAAAGATGGAAATATTATCTGGTCAAATTATTCGCTGGCCTATTGGACAGGCGCATCCAATATCAGCAGCTTATGGAGCGACCCCAAAAACTGGTCTACCAACCCGGTTGTGCCGGGCACCCCGGGAAATGCCCGCTATGACGTGGTGATCAGGCGTACAGCGCCCCGTCACCCCGACATCAGAAATAATTATTCCGTACTCGGCACACTCATCAATAACTATAATGACGGTGCTGGCCCTGACAAAGTAATCACCCTGAATAATTATACCTTGTCGATCGGCGAAGATTTTGACAACAAGGATGCCGGTGTTTTCAATGCCGGAAGCGGGAAATTCATCGTAGGAGGTAACTTCTTCAATCATTATCCGGGCAGCGGTTTTATCTGCGGAACCTCCACCGTCGAATTCAATGGCTCGAACTCCCAGCAGATCCGCATCGGTACAAGCCAGCTTTATGATTTTATCATCAACAAGCCCATGGGTATTGCGCAGGTTCAGAATAATGTGCTTACCGTCAACAATAACCTGACACTTCAGCAGGGCGACTTCGAGCTTTACTCGGGGAACAACATGGTAGTGAACGGAAACATTACTCAGTCAGCCGGCACGTTTTTTATGAGAACAAGCACCGTAACACTACTGGGAAATTTTACAAACACCGGCGGTATAATTTCACCGGGTACAAGCACCATCCTTTTCACCGCCTCTACGACCACGGCCAGATCCATCACTACCAATGCGCAGCCATTCAACATTGTACAGTTTGCAGCGACTGCAACACCGGTGAATTATAATCTGCTGGATAATTTCACAGCACTTGGACAAACCACAATCAATGCAGGAAATATTGTCAATAATACCAGCCAGATGAAAATGGCAAACCTGAGAATCGACGGCCGCCTGAACCTGGGTGCTGGCGGTGAAACGTTAATAGCCCCTGCCTGCACGCTGAATGTAAACACCGGAGGCCGGATGGATATTATGGGCAATCCTTCTTCTTTCGCGAAAGTAAGCCGTCAGGGAAGCAGTGGTTCCTATACCTTTGTGGTGACGGGCTCTCTCAAAGCCAGGTATTATATGGTTGAATTTATGGACAGCAACGGACTTGACCTGAGCGGAGGAGGAACATTGATCAGCCCGGCCCCGGGCATTGGATGCTTCAGCGACGGAATTTTTACCAATGGAATGATGAACGGCACTTTTCTGAAAGTGAATCAGACTATGATTTCTGCGGATACCATATTTAATACAAGCTTCCCGACAGACCCAGGTCAGCCAAGCTATAATGTCAGCCGGACAGGCTCCGGCAACGGACATATGATTTTCAAGAATGCCGTAGGACTTCTGGCGGGCGAAAACTTTGACATGGAAATGGAGGATTCGATTCGCTGGATCACTCCATCACTGAAGCGCTGGGATGGAGGGGCAGGTACCCTTAGCTGGAACGACGCCGCCAACTGGCGCCCCGACGGAGTACCGGCAGCAGGCAGCGATGTGGTGCTTGATCATACGTATGTAGCTTCCGCTTACTCAGTTCAGATTAATGCCGGCCCGGATGCTGCCTGCAGGAATCTTACAATCAACACACCCATCGCCACACCGATCAATCTGGACATCAGCAATACTCAGATCCGAAAACTGACAGTGGCGGAAAGCTACACCAGCAGCACTGGGGCGGTGTTTACAGTTAAGAATCCTTCCACCCTGATCACCATAGGAAAAAATTTCAGCAGCAATGGTACATTCATTCATGGCAATGGCACGGTGCAGTTCGCTTCTAGCGGCATCAGCGTAATCAACACAAACAATGCATTCTTTAATGTAAAGATCAGATCCGGTGTGGTAGAGCTGAACGACAGTATTCAGATAAAAAATAACCTGGTCATTTCTTCAGGAGCGACGCTGGATGCTTCGATCGGAAATAAGGCGATCAACATCGAAGGATTATGGATTGACAGCGGGCAGTTTGTGCCAAGGTATGGAACCGTAAATTTTGTGGGCGCGCAGCCGCAGACGATCACCAAGGTGGGAGGCCCTGAAACATTTTACCATATGAGCATCAATAAACCAATGGGTGATCTGACCCTGAATTCTCCGGTTACTGTTAATCCGGGCGGCCTGCTCGATCTGACCAACGGTAAAATATTCACAAGCCCTTCAAATGTGCTGGTGCTGGATGCCGGAGCAGGATGGGCGAATGCCAGCGCGGCAAGCTTTGTGAACGGTCCGATGGGTAGAACTTTCAGCACAACTGGCCAGGTATCGCTGGATTATCCGATAGGAAAAAACAACCAATACCTGGAGCCTGTGGAACTGGCCATCGGTCTTACTTCCAATACGAAGACCGTATATACTATGGAGCAATTCAATGCCGCCGCTGCCGCAGGCAGAGCGATGCCTGCCGGTATAAACGTGGTGTCTCCGCTCAGGCACTGGGAGGTAAAACGCTATAGCGGATCGGGTAATATTTCCAAAGGAGAAATAACGCTCAGATGGAATATGAACGACGGACTTACACCGACCGCAACAGGCCTGAGCATTCTGCAGGACAATAATCCGGATCTCACCGGCCATGGAGTGATGGGGAATGCCTGGACTGACCTGAATGCCATGGCCATTGGCACACCGACCGGGGGATACATCACTTCCCAGATCAATTTCACCACCCTGGGTAATGC
>JBJMLY010000271.1:0-9565 GCA_045805025.1 Cytophagaceae bacterium
CTATGATCGGTGCTATACCTGCAAAGAGCGCATTGACCATTCCCTTGGTGGTCAGGTATACAATGGCATCTCCCTCCTGAGGAGCAAGCTTCATACCGATATTGCTTAAGGCAAGGTTAATGCCTGCGGTTGAAATCCCTATGAATATATAGATCAGGATCAGCAAAGGAATGCTGAATACATGTTCTTTCGGCATGGTGGTGAAAGTCCAGGCAAGTATGCAGCATAAGTATATCGGAGCACAGATCCGGAGAATGCTTTTATTGCTGTACTTATCGGAATACCTTCCCCATACCCGTATAAAAAGTATGCTGGTGATCTGGCTAAGGATGCTGAACCCCACTACATACGATAGTTTCATATGCAGCATTTTCAACAGGTATACGCTGAAAAATGGAGCTGCAAGATTTACGGCAAAAGCCCAGAAGGCATTAAATATAAGCAGGTTTCTGAAATTGAAATTCTTTAAAGGATTTTTAAACAGCTTCAGCAGCTTTGTCTTTACAGGTATGATTCTGGGCTCCGGAGTTTTTACCAGCATATAGATTCCATACAAGCCACAGAAGCCTCCGATAAAGAACATGATGGAATACGTATGAAATTCATGCGAAGGATAATGCGATTTTATATAGTCAAGAGTAAAAGCACAGGCAAGGCTCAGGCTTATAGAAAGAATCTGGATCAGGCGGCTGCGGTTTGAAAAATAAGTTCCCAGCATATCTTCCGGTACCAGATCCTTCATCCACGAAGTCCAGCTGCAGCCCGACATAGCGCCGAATACATAGTGAAAGAAAAGCAGAAAGATCAGAAGATTAAGGCTCCACGAAGGATTGAACAGAAAGGGCAGGAAGCCGATAAGTATCAAAGGTATCCGCGCAAACAAAGAACTGTAAACAGTAATCGCTCTCCGGTTGGCAAAATGATAGACCAAGTAAATGGCGGCCAGCTGAAATAAATTGGCCAACGTAGGCAAAGCGGCTAATAAGCCTATCTGAAAGTTGGAGGCTCCGAATTTTAACGCCAGGGCAACCAGGAAAGCTCCCCCTGTAAGCGTCGCCATGGCCTCTGCCGCCAGTCCGTCTTTGATGATATACCGGAGACCTGCTTTTCGTTGTTCTCCATTGATGTTTTCGCTCGGAATTAAATTCATCGTTGCTTTTTGATTTATGCAGCTATTACAATCGAAAAAGCGAAATCGTTCACGGAAGAAGAAGCCTTGCAACACTTGTCTTTATTGTATTTTTAGTTCCGGTGTTACCTGATTTTTTCCGGTGGTGAATACGGAAATTTCAATAGGTGTTTTCCTTTTAAACCCTGACTGATTCTGAGTTGTTAGAGCCATATAAGCAGAACGAACTATGAAAGCAGAATCGAAAATAACATCAGAGCCGGCCATTATAAAAGAATGGGCGGAACAAAGAGGCGGGAAGCCTTCTCATATTATCGGCACGGGAGAAGGCGATGATCCCGGCTTATTAAGAATTAATTTCCCCGGTAGAAAAGAAAGTAATCTGGAAGATATTTCCTGGGAGGATTTTTTTGAAAAGATGGATAAGAACAATCTTACTTTTCTTTATCAGGAGAAAACCGCCACAGGAAAAGTAAGCAGGTTTAACAAAATTATCCGGAAAGATGGGAACCGTAAGCCGGTAAGAAAACCATCGGCGAAGAAAAGAAAGAAAGTAAGCGAGTGAATGTGCGTTAAAAACAGATGAGGTTTTCCCCGGTATGTCCGTATTTCGCACCGGAACATTTATAGCAGGGAAATCCTTTTTAGTGTAGAGTAAAATATAAAAGGAGACGGGTTATGGATTTAAGAGAAAGAGAAGGAGCACCGGAAGAATCACAGGATTCAGCGTTGACAGAAGTTCAGCATTCAGAGGGCGAACTTTTTATCGACAGAGATAAAACTTATGAGCTGGAGGAAGGCGATCCTGAAGCATATGGAGTTTATTTTCAGATGAGGGAAAAAACCTTGCTGGGCTTATTCTGGGATAAAGCCCTGGCCGAAGTTTTTATGAATTGTGTAAGAAGTTCCGATCAGCTGCAAAAGCTAAAAGAAGCCGAAGTACAGTAAACAGATAGCCAGAAGAGTAAAAGTAAAAGGAAGGTTTTTGACCTTCCTTTTTTTTATGAATGAGATAGTCCTTAGCCTTTATAGATTTCATTGCTGGCCATAATTTCCCTGATTCTGGCAATATGAATTTTTACTTCTTCAATTCGTTCCGACAGGGTTGCGGCAAATTTATAGTTCTTGGCTTTCTGTTCATCTTCATGCATGGTCATGAGCATATGAAGTCTTTCTTCCATGAGTCTCAGCGATACCCATAAGGTTTCTTCCATCGCTTTGGAATGACTTCTCATCAGGCCGGCTCCATTAAATGCATGTCCGACATGGCAGCGGAACCTGGGTAATTGGCTTTCCGTGATTTGCCATAATGTTCCTCCGCAATCCGGACAGCTGATGGGAATTTGTTTTCCTATCTGTTCGATGTTTTCGATGCCTGTGATATAACGTTCTGCGATGGCTGCTTCAAGCAGTACATCTTTGGGTACGGTTTGATTTTCATTTGCCGGTTCTTTGATGAGTTCTTTTAGCAGATTACCCATGTCTGCAATCGTGCTGACATGATTAATGTGCAGGTTGCGAATGGCGCTCAGGGGCATTTCCGGAAATTCGGCTTCATTGGGATCCTGGATTACAGTAAGGCCTCCGGTTTTGGTGACGGCTTCCAGTCCGCAGGTGCCATCGTCCAGCATGCCCGTAAGCACCACCCCGATTACCTGCGATCGGTACTCGGCTGCTGCCGACCGGAAAAGCATATCGATGGAAGGTCTGAATCTGTTTTCACGGGGCCCTCGTATGACCATGACCTGTCCTTTTTTAAGCAGCATGTGGTGATCGGGAGGAGCAATGTAGATATGGCCGTATTGAATGCTTTCGCCATTCGAGGCGATTTTGCAAACCAGGGAAGAGGCCTTTTGTATATTTTCCACCAGCGGTAAAGCGGTGGCTCCTGCACCCAGATGCTGTACAATAAAGAAGGCTGCCGGAAAATCGGATGGAAACTGCGCCATCAGCTTCGGTAGAGTAGAAAAGCCCCCGTTGGAAGTCCCTATAACGATAATATCCCTTTCTGAATCCATGGAATACATTGATTGATTTTCAGTAATTAACCCAGAGGGGAGTGAGATGTTATGGGGAAGTATAAGCCCAATGCCAGCTATCCTTCTTCTTAAGGAGAAGGATAGGATGAGGTAAATCAATCAAATCTTAACTTAACGACATGGCGCGCGCGCCAGCAAGAAAGTAATTATGGACTCTCTACGACTGTAATAATATAACTTCTATATCAAGACTCTTATCAATTCCCCCAGGTCTTTCTGAAATCATCCTTCCATTGCGTGAGCTTATCTTTAAAGGCTGTGTTCTCAAGTGTTAAGTATTTTTCAATTTCATACGTTTCCAGCTTCTTATGAAATTGCTGGCTGTCAAAGCCAGCCTTACCCTTAAACTCTTCATATAAAGAGTGAGTGAATAGAAAAAGTGAATGCTTGTTCCTTAATACAGTAATATCCCTTGCTGTTTTTGTGGACTTATATACCTTGAATTTCTCTGCTCCATTTTTTCCCCGGTTTTTTCGTTTTATCAGGAAATGGTCTGATTTAAAGAAAACAGAAATGCTGTCGTCGGCCGATTTAAAGACCGGCCTGGTAGGAGAGCTTTCCATGTTGAAGATTAATCTCTTGGCGGGAATATGGGTGAATATCTGACCGCCTTTTCTGTAAAAATATTCCACTTGGGTTGTTGAGTCGCTATAGGTGAGGAAACAATATATGGAGCTGAATTTTTCTCCATAATAAATCCCTTTGTCTTGGGCATATAAAAAGGTAGTGCAGCAGAGTAATAATAAAGTAATCAATAGCCTCATTTTAATATACAGCAGTTAAAAATAGACAGAGCGAACTCCGTTTCTCGCTTTCCCTCTATTGTCTTGTTGCCCGAATGTTAACAGGATCATGTTATAAAATAAAAGAAACAGAAACAGTAAACAGAAACAGTTGCCTTAATCTAGCATCTTCTGTTTCTGTTTACTGTTTCTGTTAATTCTTTTGGTGCACCCGGAGAGATTCGAACCCCCATCTTCAGAACCGGAATCTGAAATTCTATCCATTGAACTACGGATGCAAATTAATTTTGAGTTTTGAATTACTATCTATCAGATGTATCTAAATTAAAATGTTAAATAACGAGGATTCATTCCACATCATTTAACATTTTAGCTTTTACTCGGTACTAAAACTTAAAACGTACAACCTATAACGTATAACTTACTTCGCAAGTACTTCCTTCACCTTCGCTGCTGCGTCTTTGAGCACGATGGCGGGGAATACCTTGAGGCCTGATTTTTCGATGATCTTGGCGCCTTCTTCCGCATTGGTTCCCTGAAGTCTTACGATGATCGGCACTTTAATGTTCCCGATATTCTTGTAAGCTTCCACCACACCATTGGCAACACGGTCGCAACGTACGATACCGCCGAAGATATTGATCAGGATCGCTTTAACATTCGGATCTTTCAATATAATTCTGAAGCCGGCTTCTACAGTCTGCGCGTTTGCTCCGCCGCCTACGTCCAGGAAGTTGGCAGGCTCACCGCCCGATAATTTGATGATGTCCATGGTCGCCATGGCCAGTCCGGCTCCGTTTACCATACAGCCCACGTTGCCGTCAAGCTTTACATAGTTCAGGTTCGAGGCCGAAGCTTCCACTTCCAGAGGATCTTCCTCATGCACATCTCTTAGTTCGATAAATGGCTTATGTCTGAAAAGAGCGTTGTCGTCCAGGTTTACCTTGGCATCCACCGCAATTACTTTATTATCCGATGTTTTCAGCACCGGGTTGATCTCAAACATGGCAGAATCAGTTTCTTCATAGGCTTTGTATAAAGCATGAATGAATTTTACCATTTCTTTAAAAGCCTCACCTTCAAGACCCAGCTTGAAAGCCAGCTTTCTTGACTGGAAGCCCTGCAGTCCGACACGTGGGTCGATCCATTCCCGGATGATTTTTTCAGGATGTTTTTCCGCTACTTCCTCGATATCCATACCACCTTCGGTGCTGGCGATGATTACATTTCTGCTGGTACCTCTGTCAAGCAGCACCGACATATAGAATTCTTTCGGTTTTGATTCACCGGGATAATACACGTCCTGGGAGATCAGCACTTTGCGTACAAGCTTGCCTTCCGGACCGGTCTGCTTGGTTACCAGGGTCATACCGAGGATCTGCTTGGAAATATCTTTTACTTGCTCCAGGTTTTTGGCCACTTTCACACCTCCGCCTTTTCCTCTGCCACCGGCATGGATCTGAGCTTTGATGACAAACCATTCGGTACCGGTCTGCTGGTTCAGTTTTTTGGCAGCTTCAACGGCGCCTTCCGGCGTATCGGCTACAATTCCCTCCTGGATTCTTACTCCAAAGCTTTTAAGGATCTCCTTACCCTGATATTCGTGTATGTTCATAGCGAAAAATTTTAGATACGAATGTACTCTATTTGACTTTTAATTTCAAGTATGGCCCTTTTTTTAATCCTGTCCAAGAATTTATAACCCTTGGTAGGATAAGCGGGTTGAATTGATGAATTTTAAGTGCGAATTTCAGAACCGATGTTAGAAGCAAAGTCTATCGTTAAAAGTTACGGAAACCTTCAGGTGCTGAAGGAAATCGATCTGCATATCAAAAAGGCAGAGATCGTGTCCATTGTAGGAGCGTCGGGAGCAGGTAAGAGTACCTTGCTGCAAATACTGGGAACACTGGACAGAGCCGATTACGGATATATTAATATTAATGGAGTGCGCATTGAAGGCAGGCCGGCGGTCAACATCAAGCCTGTGGAGTGGGTCAGAAGACTTTTTCCTTTCATCATCGATGTGTTCATCACAATTATACTGACACTGGTTCTGTTCGCCTTTTTCGGACAACTTATCTTATTACCTGGTCAGGATTTGTCCGATGTAGTCGGGGCTTATCAGATCTTTATTATTTTATTATTCATGACGGGCGTTTATGTATCTTTTATTGTCATTTTTGAAATGATCTGGTACAGGAGTCCTGGTAAAATGATTTTTCAGACAAAGGTCATGGTTAAAAGCGATGGTTCCAGGCCGGGTATGGCTAGAATTCTCGGCAGGACTGTGGCCCGTTTGATTCCTTTTGAATTCGTTTCTTTCTTTTCATACTACCCTGAAGGCTTGCACGATACTATGTCTGATACTATCGTGGTAAGTAATTCGGTTCCTTATCAGGAGTATTCCAATAGTATTTCCGACCGAGAGCTCTCTGAATTCAGGAATAAGAACATCGGTTTTATTTTTCAATTCCATAATCTTCTGCCCGAATTCAGCGCCCTTGAAAATGTATGCCTGCCCGGCTATATAAAGGGAGCAGACAATGGGGAAGTAGAGGAGAGAGCCAAATACCTGCTGAACCTGCTGGGTTTGAGTCACAGGATGGAGCATAAACCGGCCGAATTATCGGGAGGGGAACAGCAGCGGGTAGCCATCGCTCGGGCTCTGATCAATAATCCCGCTATTATCTTTGCCGATGAGCCCAGCGGTAATCTCGACTCCAATAATGCAGAAGAGCTGCATAAGCTTTTCTTTAAGCTCCGTGACGATCTGCAACAGACCTTTGTTATTGTGACGCACAATGCAAGCCTGGCCGCCATGGCCGACAGAAAGCTTGAAATCAGAGATGGAAGAATTATTTCGTAGAGATTATTATTTTTTGAATAAATATTACATGTACTTATAGTTGGTTTTTTATAGTAATATCACCTAAATAAAAATAAATTATAATCGATTTTTTAATTAAAAAGCTTAAATTTTTAAAAATTTAAGCTTTTTTTATTTTTAAAAGGTACCTATTTTGAGTCGAGGGAACTATTTTTAATTTTTGTAAAAACAATTTTTTATTACCCCTGTTAATATGGTAAGTTCTTTAAACAACATAACACTATGACAACGATCGAATTTAACAACCTTGTTTATACAGCTTCCAAATCACTGAAATATCCTGCTTTAAAGTTTACTCATAACCAGGCAGACGCGAATGACCTTATTCAGGATACCCTGGTAAAGGCATTAAGAAATAAGAATAAGTTTAAAAAAGGCACCAATATCAAGGCCTGGCTTTATATCATCATGAAAAACACCTTTATCAGCAATTATCATAAGGTCGAGAAAAGAAACAGCCTGGTCGATACCATTGAAGATGATTATACTTTAAACGTTCCAAGCAACGTCACTCATAATGATGGTACTCAGAATGTGGCCATGGAAGAAATCCATAAGGCCATTAATAATCTGGACAAATCTTTCAGAGAGCCTTTTATGATGCACTTCTCGGGTTTCAAATATGAAGAAATTGCAGAAAAGCTTAGAATTCCAATGGGTACCGTGAAAAACAGAATTCACGTAGCACGCAAAACCTTGATGGAAGCACTAAAAGACTATAAGATCTGATAGGAATCTCATAATCAGCAAGTTTAAAAAGCCGCATAACAATGCGGCTTTTTTGTTGGTTATTCATCAGGAAGTTACATTTTATTTGATTATCAATAGCTTAAATATCTTACATGATAATTTATGTCACTTATATATTTTTTATTACTTATATTTTTTTGGTTTTTATACGTATGTATGTGAGTAAAGTACTGATAATTAATTTATTGAATTATATGTAATCTTGTTATAGTTTAAATATTAGTCCTATTTATACTGATTTTTTTAAAATAAATGTATAATTATTTGCTTCTATGTTACATAAAATATTATTTTTACAAACGTCAAAGATAGTTATCGTACTATGATCACATACAAGGAAAGTTTTAGAAAAGCAGCGCTGAAATCAAGAATTAAAAGCAGACTTGAGGCAGTCTCTGAGGAAGTGGCTTCGCAAAGCCCTCTGGACAGAAAATATGAATGGTTTAAAAGGAGATACGCTAAAACCAATTAATGCAATCAGAAACCCGTTATAAATTTTTTTTTCACCCGAAAACGTTACACTTATGACAGCAGTTGAATTCAATGATCTGGTTTATTCCGCCTCTAAATCTTTAAAGATTCCGGCGCTTAAATTCACCCACAATCACAATGATGCCAATGATCTGATTCAGGACACCATTCTGAAAGCACTGAGAAACCGAACGAAGTTCAAAACAGGCACCAATATTAAAGCCTGGCTGTACATTATCATGAAAAATACGTTTATCAGCAACTACCATAAAATCGATAAAAGAAACACGCTGGTCGATCCGATCGACGAGGGGTATAACTTCAATGTTTCCAGTACAATCTCCCATAACCTGGGTGCGTCCAACATTGCTTCCAAAGAAATCAACAAAGCCATCAATAACCTGGATAAAACATTCAGGGTGCCTTTTATGATGCACTATGAGGGCTTCAAATACAACGAAATTGCTGAACATCTTAATATTCCAATGGGAACGGTCAAAAACCGTATTCACGTAGCACGTAAAAACCTGATGGAATCTCTTGGAGAGTATAAATACTAGAAATCAAGTACTTATGTAAAAAGGCGATGTTTTAACAAAAAACATCGCCTTTTTTTATGAATACCGGTTACCTTTTCTTCGGACAGGGTATCAATAGCAACACCTAAGTATTCATACCTGTTTAATTTCTTAGCGATGGCCCTTCAATCAAGGGCCATCGCTTTTTTATGCCCCTACCTTATCTTTTTCCTTAATCCTTGCATTAAACTTCGGATGTCTTATTTGCCTGTTCGCAATACGGCTGGTCTTCCTTTTTTCTTTTTTGATGGCCTTATTATACTCAATGGTTCCGTTGTCTTTTACCGGAGCATCCGGACCTAAAAATCTGAATTCCGACTTCTTCGGCTTCTTTTTTACCATGCTGCCGGGCCGGTGTTCGCGCTCGTATTTTTTCTGGTTTTTCAGGCTGATGTACATTTGTGCCTGACTTTGTATGCTTATAAGCGATAGCAAAGCAATTGCCATGAATGTATGTATAGTCTTTCTCATTTTTTCTCCCTCTCTTTACAACTCTTACTATAAAAAGAACCATTCAAAGGAGCAGCTTGTTATGCCGGCTTCATAAAAAGAAATGCGGATTTATCAAGGCAGGAAAACGTGGCCTGTATTATATTTTTGAAAACGACCTATTGCCAGAAGATCAGTGATAGATGGCCAGGAGCACAAAAGTCAGGTTAAGCAGCACATAAATGCTGATCAGTGACCGGTAGCTCCTCCGGTTGATCTTCGCTGCTTTTTCTACATTTCCCTTATTGTAGATCCTCAGGCAGACGGCCGAAATTACGACGGTTAAAAAGATGGCAATAAAGGTAAGGGAGTGAAGGGTGTCCACCAGGGTAAACTGGGAAGTCTCGGGAAGGGAGGAGTCGATAATATATTTATTACCTACCGCGGCAAAAAGACCACCGACCGATAAACCTATTCGGGAATCAACTTCATCCACACTGAGAAAAAAGCTTACGCTGGAAATCATGAAGGCGATAAAC
>JBJMLY010000272.1:0-12557 GCA_045805025.1 Cytophagaceae bacterium
CGCAGCAGATCGACACCTACCGCCAGAATGTAAAAAGTCTGCATATCGACCAAAGCCTGATGAAATACATTTCGCAGATCGTTACCGGTACCAGAAATAACAATGCGCTCTACCTGGGAGCCTCTCCAAGAGCTTCGCTGGCCATTATGAACGCTTCGAAAGCGCTGGCAGCCATGAGAGGCCGCGATTTTGTAACGCCGGAAGATATCCAGGAGATGGTATTCCCCGTGCTAAACCACCGGATCATGCTCACTCCTGAAAAAGAAATGGAAGGCATAGGCTCGAAGGAGATCATTCAGCAGATCATTAAAGCCATAGAAATTCCGCGCTAGTGAAATTTTTAAGATCCTTATACCTCCGGAACTTTCTGTTCCTCGTGCTTGGCCTGAATGTGCTGCTGTTCATTCTTGCCTTCATGTTTCCTTTTCTGCTGGGCATCGCCAAAATCATTTTCGTGATCATTATGGTGCTTCTGGCCGGAGACGTACTTTCCGTATACCGATCAGGAACACTGGAAGGAAGTCGCCTGGCACCGGAAAGGCTTTCGAACGGAGACAATAACGAGATCAGGATCCATCTTGAAAATTATTACTCGTTCCCTGTAAAGATCACCATTATCGATGAAATCCCTTTTCAGTTCCAGCTCCGGAATTTCGAGATCAACGATGCGCTTCCGGCTAAATCGGAAAAAACATTGCGCTATTACCTGAGACCCGTGAAGCGGGGGGAATATTCATTCGGTGCTCTCAACATCTATGTGCAGGGCCTGCTCGGCTTTGTGAGCAGACGCTTTATTTTCGATCAGGGAAAAATGGTGGAAGTATTCCCATCCTTTTTACAGATGCGCAAATACGAACTGCTGGCCATATCCAACCGGCTGACTGAACTGGGGATCAAAAAGATCCGCAAGCTGGGAAACAACATGGAGTTTGAGCAGATCAAGGAATATGTGCAGGGAGATGATATCCGGACCATCAACTGGAAGGCCACAGCCCGGAAAGGGAATTTCATGGTCAACCAGTTCCAGGATGAAAAATCGCAGCAGATCTATTGCCTTATTGACAAAGGAAGAAGCATGAAAATGCCCTTCGAAGGAATGACTTTGCTGGACTATGCCATCAACGCCAGCCTGGTGATCTCTAACATCGCACTTAAAAAAGAAGACAAGGCAGGCATGGTCACCTTCAGTAACAGGATCGCCTCTTTTCTGCCTGCCGAAAAAAAACAGGGGCAAATGACACGCATTCTGCAGCTGCTTTACAAAGAAAAAACCGCTTACCTGGAATCGGACAGCGAGATGCTGTATGCCAACATCAAGAACAGAATCAACCAGCGAAGTCTGCTGCTGCTGTTCACCAATTTTGAAACGCTTTCGTCCATGAAGCGCCAGCTTCCAAGCCTGCGAAAAATAGCCGGAAACCACTTGCTCGTAGTCGTCTTTTTTGAAAACACGGAGATAAGATCCCTGCTTGAAAAACGCGCCCATAATACCGAAGAGGTTTATCTGAAAACCATCGCAGAAAAATTTGCCTTTGAAAAAAAGCTGATCGTCAAGGAGCTTCAGAAATACGGAATTCATTCTATTCTCACTGCTCCTCAGAACCTTACGGTAAATACGATCAATAAATACCTGGAAATAAAAGCCCGAAATCTGATCTGATTCCCGGTTACCTTTTCAAGTCTGAACGTATTAATTGATATACCTACAGATTCATAACCTGTTTAAATTTCTCGTAAAAGCCTCCCCATACAGGAGGCTTTTATTTTTTATGAGCAGCCCACTGATTTTTTGAAAATATTTTAAAACCGCCGAACAAATTTTAGCTATAAATACTTATTACTATAGATTGTGATCGCGGACGAGGAGAGAGAAAGGGAAGTTGGCAGGTTAAGCAGGTAGGTAGTGTAAGAAATGATCACAAGTTGGTTGACAGATC
Source organism: Cytophagaceae bacterium (assembly GCA_045805025.1). Lineage (GTDB taxonomy): Bacteria > Bacteroidota > Bacteroidia > Cytophagales > Cytophagaceae > DATMOV01. The sequence continues at coordinate 1,938 of JBJMLY010000272.1, forward strand.
AAAAGGATAGTCCCGTAAGACTATCCTTTTTCATTTGTATGCCACTCCTTTCTAGTCCGCATTCCGAAAATATTTCGGAAAATTTATCCGCGGATAAAAACAAATTTTCGTTAGAAATACTTATTACTACAGATTGTGATCGAGGACGAGGGGAAAGAAAGTGAAGTTGGCAGGTTAAGCAGGTAGGTAGTGAGAAATGATCACTAATTGGTTGATAGATCAAAAGGATAGTCCCGTAAGACTATCCTTTTTCATTTTGCTCACACTATTTTTGTGGATTTTTAATTAATGGATATCAGTTCCACATCAAAAATCAATGTTGTATTCGGGCCGATCAGTTCAGAAGCACCGCGGCTTCCATACGCCAGCTCGGAAGGAACGAACAGTCTCCATTTCGAGCCTGTGTTCATCAGCTGCAAAGCTTCCACCCAACCCTGAATGACTCCGTTAACAGGGAAAGACGCCGGCTGACCTCTGTCGACTGAACTGTCGAATACTGTTCCGTTGATCAGCGTACCATGATAGTGTGTAGTTACTTCATCGGTGGCTTTAGGTTTAGGACCCTTGCCTTCTTTCAAAACTTTGTACTGAAGTCCGCTTTTCAAGGTAATTACTCCTTCCTTAGCCGCATTCTCTTTCAGGAATTTCTCTCCTTCTATGACATTTTTCTCGAATTTTCTTTTCTGTATCTGCTGAAAATATTCATTGATGATCTGCTCTCCCTTTTCAGGCTCAATTAATAATTTGGCATTGCTAAATACATCGGCAAGGGCTTTGCCTAATGCTTCGGTATTCAGGTCTTCGAAACCCTGATTTTGTAAACTATGCCCTATGTTTACACCCAGGCTGTAGCTTACACTGTCTCTTTGCGTTGATAAATCCATGATCTTCGTTTTAATTTTTGACGAAGATACTATTATTTTCCATGCTGGGCAGAGTCTAAGTCTGAATTTCAAATCCGTATCTTTACACATCAAACTGAAGAACTTTAAACCTATGAGAAAAAGCCTGATCCCGGTAATTTTTTTAGTTATTTTGACAAGCCTGCAAAGCTTCGGGCAGGAAGGCGACAAAGCGTGGGAGGTGCTGCTCCGTGCGGGTAATAAACTGTACGACCAGAAGCAATACGTCCAGGCTATTGAAGAATATAAAAAAGCCGCCAGCGAAGCTGAAAAAAGCAGCGGAACCAATTCTTACGAATATGCTTTTGTGCAATACTACATCGGTCTTGTTTACAGCAATACAGGAAGCTATTCAGAATCGGTACCTTATCTCGAAAAAGCGGCGGCAGGTTTTGCCAAAAGCAAAGGCAAAGAATCAAAATTATATCAGGGAGCCCTCTTTTCACTGGCAGGAGCCCAATCCAAAATTTTCGATTTGCCCAATGCCGAAAAAAATTACCTGGAAGCGCTGAGCCTGGCCCGGAAAATTTTCGGACCAAATTCCGGCGAAGAAGGGCAAGTACTTCTTGAGCTGGAGGACTTCTATTATAATTCCGGACAAACCGATAAAATGAAAAATGCACAGGGGAAGGTTCAGGAGTATTATAAAAAATCGATTTTCGCCAATGAGTCCTCCAAGGGAGCCAATGATAAAGATGTAAATGCACTTTACTTTAACTACGGGAGCTGGCTCCGGAAAATCGGCCAGCACAAAGAGGCCGGCGATGCCTTTGCCAAAAGTGCTGCCATTACAAAAATACTGGAAGGTGAAAAAAGCTATTCCTTTTTCAATGTTTCATGGTACGCGGGTTTATCGTATTACCTGAGCAAAGAGCTTTCGCTTTCCCTGAAGTATTATGAGCCCGCCATTGCTCCAGCTAAAGAGCTATTCGAAACGGGCAAGGTTGACCGTGAATCTTACCTCTGGTTTATAGAGGACGCATCAAAGCCCTACCAGGACCTGGGTAAGGCAGACCCTGCCATGATGCTCCTGAACGAGGCAATTGCGCTGCGGGAAAAAACGGAGACGCTCAAAAATAACAAGTCCTATTCAGATGATCTGAGTCGAAGTATTGACCTGAGCGTGATGCTTGGAAAGGCTGAGCTGGCCGATGGCTATTACCTGAAAAAACTGAAGGCCACGGATCCCGACAGCGCCGGTTATTCCGTCGTCATAGCACGCTGGACCTCCTTTCTTTCAAAGAACCAGCTAAGCGGATCTTTCGAGAAGGTGGAAAAGGAAGGGCTCTCTTACCTCCAATATAAAGAGTCGAAGAATCAGAAAGACCTGAATTATGCCGATGTGCTGAACACCCTTTCCAGAATCGCTATGAAACGGAAGGATTATCAGAAAGCCATCAAAGGCCTGAAGGAATCGCAAGCCATCGTTGAGAAAAAAGCGGGCAAAGAAACATTCTTTTACATTCAGGTCTCCAGCTCAATCGTAGAAGCGCAAACGCTCGGCAAACTTTATACCAGCGAAACGGATAAAGCGGTGGAAGAAATTATGGCTTTATCCACCAAAGTTTTCCTGCCCGCTTATCCTGATGATTATTCGGAGTCCGTCGAGCTGGCGGCCGAATATTATCTGACGGCGAACAAAATGGATGCTGCCGAAGCAGTTCTTCTGGAAGGCGTGAAAAAGCTTCAGCCAGGCCATGGCTGGGATGACAAAAACGTGATCGTTCTTTCGGCCGCTTTGAGAGGCGTCGTAAAGAAAACAGGTCATACAGACAAGATCAGCTTTATGCCTGCTGAGATGAGCGAACAGCAGGGACAGGTGGTCGTAAATGAGCTGGGCCTGCAGGAAGGAATGCAGGATGCCGATATGATTGGCAAGTATGTGGAGAAAGGGCAATACCCTCAGGCTGTCGCCCTGTTTGAAAAAAACTACAGCGTCATCAGCGCTTATTTTATCAATAAAAAAGATTATACGACCCTGATCCAGATGCAGTCGGTCATGGCAAAATATTACAAAGAGATCGGGGAACTGAAGCAGGCCGAAGACCTTCTCTTTAAATCATACGATCTCGCCAAACAGTTCCTGGGAGAAAAAAATCAGGTATACATCGTCTCACTTACCAGCATCGGGGAATTTTATGAAACCACCGGCTCGGACGGAAGAGCTCAGCAATATTACGATAAGGCGATCAGGCTGGTGAACGCAGCCGATCTTGATCAGAAAGGAAAAGATGAACTGTATTACCTGATCCTCTTTAAGATTGGCAATCTTTATTCCAGGAATGGTTTCTACGAAGATGCCGACAAATACCTGAACCAGGCAGGCGATTACTATTACGAAGTGTCCGGAAAAGAGAGCCTGGACTATGCCTATGTGCTGTCATCCCTGGCCCGGCTTTATATGCGTGAAAGCTTGTATTACGATTCGGAACGCCTGTACAGAATGGCGCTGCCCACCGTCGAGAAGCTGAAAGGGAAAGACGGTCTTGACTATGCCGAGCTGAGCTCGGGACTCGCCTCAGCCCTGCAGCTGATGGGAAATTATACTGAGGCTGAACCTCTCTATATCAGAGCACTTGAAATTACGGCAGGTACCCTCGGGAAAAAAAGCCAGCGGTATATAGCCTTGCTGGGCGACCTGGCCATGCTCTATACCGACATGGGAAAGTTTGACAAAGCCGCCCCGATCTTCACAGAGCTGAATTCAAGCATGATCTATAAAGTCAGGAATTTCTTCCCTGCTCTTTCCGAAAGAGAAAAGACCGGCTTTTACAACACCATGCGTCCCAGGATCGATATGTACAATGCTTTTGTGATTAAAAGCGGAAGCCGCTATTCCGGAGACATGTATGACCTGCAGCTGACAACCAAGGGACTTCTTTTCCGCTCCACCAAAAAAGTGCGGGAAGCCATTTTAAGCAGCAACGACAGTACCAGCATACGGCTTTATAAACAATGGCAGGCTAAAAAAAATACGATGGTAAGAATTTACCAGATGAGCGCCGAAGAAAAGAAGGTTGCTAATATCGATCAGGCAAAGCTGGAGCAGGAAATCAATGACCTTGAAAAACTGCTGACTTCCCGTTCAGAACTTTTCGGTAAAAGCGTGGCGGCTTCCTCTTCAACCGTTACCTGGCGGGATATTCAAAAATCGCTGAAGTCCGGAGAGGCTGCTGTCGAAATGGTCAGGCTTATCGATGCTGCTCCCGTTTATACTTTTGAATACATCGGCAAGGGTCTGCAATACGACTCTGTCGGACCACAGAAGCCTTGTAAAATAACCGGCATCGTCTCTGACCGCACTTCCGCTCATAAAGCGGGCCTTATCCCCGGTGACCAGATCCTTGAAATTAACGGCATAGCAACAACAGGAAAAAGTATGAGTCAGCTGGAGGAGATGTTTGCCGCGCCGGTGACAAACCTGCTGGTACTGAAATTTGCCGGCGGACAAAAAATAAAAGTGGCGCTGAAGCCGGACTCGGTCTTTACCCGAACCATTGAAAAAATGCCTCGCTATGCGGCGCTGATCATAAGCCCGGGACTTGCAGCACCTGAGCTTGTCGTACTTGCCAACGGCACTGAGCTGGAAGGAAAATATGCCAAATATTATCAGAATATGATTAAGCTGAAGGGGAAGGATGAACTTTCCTATCTTCAGTACTGGGATAAGATCGCGCAGCATTTAAAAGGTATTTCCAAGGTATACTTTTCTGCAGACGGCGTATATAACAGCATTAACCTGAATACACTCTATAATAGTGCCAGCGGAAAATACCTGGTGGATGAAATGAATATCCGCCTGCTTGCCAATACGGCGGAAATTATCGGATTGGGCCATGGCAAGATCGCGCTTAACAATATGAGCGCCGCCCTGATCGGGTTCCCGGATTATTACAGCCAAGGCTCCGGCACGACAACTGCCAACGCCCCGGAGAAAAACCGGACAGATTTTACGGCACTCAGATCCGACACGACCCAGCGTTTCATGAGCGGCAATAAAGTAAGCGAACTTCCCGGCACCAAAACAGAAATTGAAAAAATCGAGGCTACGCTCACTGCCAATAAAGTAAAAGTGATGAAGCATGTTTCAGCCTCTGCTTCGGAAGACAATCTTAAAAAGCTGAATTCTCCATCCATTCTGCACATTGCCACCCATGGATTTTTTCTGACCCAGACTTCCGCTTCCGAAAGCAATGAGCGTGGCATCACGGGTGTAAGCAATGCGCTGATGAACGAAAACCCTTTGTTAAGATCAGGTTTGCTTTTTGCCGGAGCGGGGAATACCATCAGCGGAACATCGGTAAATTCCTCCGAAGATGGAATACTCACCGCCTACGAAGCCATGAACCTGTCGCTTGACAAAACACAGCTGATCGTTCTTTCGGCCTGCGAAACCGGCCTGGGAGAAATCAGGAACGGGGAAGGTGTATACGGTCTTCAGCGTTCTTTCAAAGCGGCGGGGGCGAAAACGATTCTGATGTCTCTGTGGAAGGTGAATGACCAGGCTACTCAGCAGCTTATGACGGAATTCTATTCCAACCTGGCAGCCACCGGTGATAAATACGAATCGTTCCGCAAAGCCCAGGTCAAGCTGAAGGAAACTTTTCCCGACCCTTATTACTGGGGAGCGTTTATTATGGTGGGGGAGTGATCACTTCTCCGCAACGACCATAGTCTCAATTTCTCTTAAAATAGGCGCTATGGGCTCAGACAAGGTGCTTTCAGGCTTACCGAAGTATTCAATAATATCCTGCTGCAAGCCTGCATTGAGACCTGCGTATTTTTTCTTCCTCAGCTTTTTGATCAGATCAAGATAGGTAGCGTCGGCCAGACAGTATTCGCCGGTATGCGAATGTTTTCCGGTATCGAAATCTTTATTTTCCAACGCCACTTCTATACTTTCCGAAGCAATGATCCGGTTCAGGTTCAAGAGTGAAACATCAAAGCTTTCTACAAAATTCTTTTCTGTTTCTGGAGTAGGGACTTTATACTTCACAACTCTCAAAGGACCGACTTTAGGAACTATGAGAATGAAGCCGGCCAGGAGTGTAGCGCCTGTACCAGGTTTTTTGACCGGTTTATGCCACTCATCTCCATAGGCATCCAGATCGTACTCGTTCATGAATTTCCGTTTTTCGGCGGAGCGGTTGGCTCTGGCCACTTTTTTACTTTTTGCTTTCCAGGCTCCTCTGATAAGTAAGGGGAAACCTTTGGTGACGATCCAGCGAAAAGTATGTACCGAAGAAGAAAAATCTCCGAATAAATCATCGATCTCTATACAATAGGTTTGAAAAAAAGATTTCCGGAGAAGATCCTCGGCTATTTCAAATCCGATAAAATCGTGAAAAGCCTTGGGCGCATATTTTCCTCTCGATATTTGCAGCACGTCAAACGCAAATTCCACTCTTCTGTGGGCTATCTGGTCCTGTTCGAAGGTAATGGTATCGCCCATCTTTTTTTTGAGCTTCGGATAAAGCAAAGGCACGGATGGATTGACGCCGATCGGATGTCCGTAATTATCGGATGTATAATGCGCCAGCGCTCCATACGCGAATGCCAGCTCATTAATATTGCCGGCGTTCGAGATCAGGGAATAGACAAAGTCTCCTCCCCGCACATAATGCACAAGGTCGGTGAACATTTTATTTCCACCGGGAAAATATCCGAGATCGGGCATGATGGCCCCGCCATAGGCGAATGCTCTGGCTTGTTTGAGTATCATGGGATCATCCGCTTCCGGATATTTTTTCAGCAGCGCAGGCTTGATCGATTCTTCCCAGGCTGCATCCACAATGGCTTCATGGGTCAGCACAGAATACCCGAAAGAACTTATCGAAACATGGATGAGTAAAATCAGCAGAAAAATTCTGTCCCAGGCGAACATACAGTTATTCATCTTTTTAATTAACCCTTTTGGTGAAGCAATTGTTAGGAAAGTTCCTGGCAGACGATTCCCTTCTTGTAAATGAGGGACTTCTTTCGTTTACAGGACGCCGTTTTAGCATTACAGACATGCAGGGAACGCAAATTTTACCGCTGAAGGATTGCAGGTGCCGGAACAAATAGAATTAAGCGGATTAAAACCGGACGTATATTTTGCGAGGCTTCAAACAAGCGATGGTATAATTGCTAAAAAGCCTATCGTTCATTGAGAGTGATTATCCACACCACCCTGGTCTGTAGCACACTGGTCGGTATAAAGCGCCATTTGTTTTAGCCACAATTTTTTATGAATTTGAAGAATAATGATTACCACTTTTCTCCTGCGCAAGTATTTTTATTCTGCCATTCTCTTTTTTAGCTGTGCAGCAACTGTATGCGCACAAGACGGACTCCGTGTTGATATGGCCGGCTTACGGTTCAGCATGGTCAATCTAAGCGCTAACTACAGTTCACTCACCGTTAGCTATACCGATCAGGCCAGTCAGCCGCACCATATTTACCATCCTTTTTCACTGGATAAAGTGGGTCCGATGTATGGCGGAGAGATCAGATACGGCGCCTTCCGCCTTAAAGAAGGAAGGCATCACAAAAAAGGCAGAACCTACATCGATGGCGCTTCTATTGGCTGGCACCAGAATAGGGTTTCTTCCTTTTTTCATTTCTACACAGGCATGGGTCGTGAATACATCATCAACGATGGTGACTGGTCGATCATTCCCACACTGGGAGCAGGCATCAGCCAGATGCGATATGAATTAGGTTCTTATAAATCCACCAACGGCTTGCCGCTGAATGTTAAGGGAAAGGATTTCAGCCAGGATTTCACCCTGCAACTGCAACATCTTTCAATGATTGTTGTACCCAAAATCTCTCTGGTATATCCGATCAGCTTTACATTCAACCTGAATTTCAGCGTTGCCTGGCGGCTGAATGTGGTGTCTCAGGAGACCCTGCTCTTCATCGCCGACAGTTATTCAAAAAATGGAAAATATGCGAATGACTCTGTTAAAAAAGGCGTGCAGGAAAACGGACAGTACATCACAGGCAAGTGCTTTAATACCTCCGGACTAAACCTGGCCGCGGGTATGGTATGGTATTTCGGGGATTAAGACTGATTCAATATCAGAATGATCTTCGGCTCGATTCTTCCCAGGCTGCATCCACAATAGCTTCATGGGTTAGCACAGAATATCTGAAGAACTTATCGAAGTATGGATGAGTAAAATCAGCAGAAAAATTCTGTCCCGGGCGAACATACAGTTATTCATCTTCTTAATTAACCCTTATTGTTAGGAATACCCCCTCGTCCCGCTATTTATAGCAAACAATTTGCATTTTACACCTGTTCTTTCGGGTGAAAGCATTCACTTATTAATTATGGAAGAAGGAAGCATCTGGGTACAGGTAATCGGATATGTAGCCTCCGCGATCAATACGGCCGCTATGATTCCGCAGGTAAGGATTATTTACATCACCCAGAACACAAGATCCATTTCTCTTATGATGTTCGTCGCGCTGCTCTCAGCTACCGGACTTTGGATCACCTATGGAATTATGAAGAAAGACTGGCCTATCATCGCAGGAAATACACTCAGCCTTTGTATGTCGGGATACATCTTTTACAAGAAAGTCCTGAACATCAAAAAAAGCAGGCAGGATGATAACATAGAGAACGAATAAAGCACTTCTGTTTTAATTCTGCTTCCATAATGAATTGCCTCTATAAAGCTTTACCTTTATTCTATGAATACAGAGGTTCAGGTGCTAACGGCAGATCTGAAAAATTCCGGTCATGGAAAAGCCATTCTTGATTTGTTAAGTCATTATGCCACCGATATCATGGGTGGCGGAGAAAATCTATCAGAAGATGTCAAAGAAAATCTGATCGCCAGACTGGCAGCCACTGCTTCGGCGGTAATCATTTTGGCATATGACGGAGAAACACCTGTCGGCCTGAGCATCTGCTTTATGGGCTTTTCCACCTTTAGCGCAAAACCATTGCTGAACATCCATGATTTTGTCGTCACGGAAAGCCATCGGGGTAAAGGAATCGCAAAATTGATGCTGGAGAAACTGGAAGAGATCGCCCGGTCTAAAGGTTGCTGCAAATTAACGTTGGAAGTGCTGGAAGGAAATCTACGGGCGCAGAAGGTCTACCATTCTTTCGGCTTTGCCAGCTATGAGCTTGACAAAACCATGGGCAAAGCTTTATTCCTGAATAAAAAATTGGTTTAATAAATCATTTCACAAGATCCATCAGGTCTTCTTCCAGGGTATTGCGCTCATGTTCCGTAATACGTCCTTTTTCCTGACCATGCTTTAAAAGTATAAAAGCCGGAACGGCTTTCACCTGATATTTTTCAGCGATGTTTTCCGGACTTTTTTTGCTGGTATCCACCATGTAAAGGGTAGCGTTTTCTCTCGGATATCCTGCCTGGTCGATAATTTTATAGAAATGCGGAAGCATTCGCTGCGTATCGGGACACCAGGTCCCTCCGATAATGATGATTTGATAAGAAGAAAGATTTGTTTTGAGATTTTCATTTAATCCGGCATCGGGCCGGTACTCTTTGTACCCTTTCCTGAACCATTTATAGGATTGCAGCTCTGCAGGATCTGTTTTGCCCGTCCGCTGTTTCATCTTTACTGCCATATTTGTGCAGGCACAGCATATCAGAAAGAAAATAATTGACCAGGCGGGCTTCATGCCAGGAAAACCCGTTAATGCATTAATTGTTGTCCAGAATCTCTTTCACTCGCCCGATCTGGCCATCTTCCAGCCTTACTTTGATGCCATGGGTATGCTTTGGAGCGCTGGTAAGTATATCTTTTACAATGCCTTCCGTCAGAGTGCCGCTGCGCTGGTCTTTTTTCAGCACAATGTTGACCCTGATGCCCGGTTTAATATTTATCCTCTGTGTCCCGTCCATTTTTCAGTGCTTTATGTGTATCTTAGATATCCCGGAAAAAGGCATGCCTTTTGAATTCATCCGGGAAGATCAAGACATTGAATTTATGAAAAGATATTTACCCGGACTAGCGCTGGTATTCTTTTTTGCTTCCTGTCAGAAGGCCACGACGGACCAGAGTCCGATAAAAGATTCGTTAAAAACAGATACCTCTGTTTCTGCCCAGGCCATCAGGTCAAAAACCGACAGCCTGGATCTGGATGACAGCGAAGGAAATCCTGATGACAGTTCAGCCACAGCCAACGAGTCAGCCACTTTTTACCTGATCACCCTGACGGAAGGGTATAAATATGATAGCCTTCAACGATTTGCCAAAGAAGCCGCCCGAAAATTGCATCTCGACTACGACCAGATGGACAGGATTTATAAGCCCGGCAAAGGCATTGTGGTAAAAGATGACGATGACGATGAAATGTACCGGGGTCAATATTATCCCAGAAGATTTTCGGGAAATTTTGTGAGTATTGAGATGAAATCATCTTTTATCAGAACCGAAACAGATGCGATGAAAATGCTGGTGATCTCCAATATTTTTGAGAAATCATCGCAGGCGGACAGCGCTCTTACGATCGTCAAAGCCAAATATCCTTCCGCCCAAAAAGTGGAAACGGTTTTGTATACCGGCTGCATGCACTGATCATACTGACATCGCTTTTAATTCGTTAGTCCTGTATACGCCGGATAAATTATTGAGCTTGAAATCATTCCTCCATACAAAAGATTTTTCCTGTCTGCTCCGATCAGCTGCCCTGGCCGCATTATTATTTACAGGCGGAGAGCTGTCGGCGCAGGATAAAAAAATCAAC
>JBJMLY010000273.1:0-4067 GCA_045805025.1 Cytophagaceae bacterium
GAGATTAGAAAATTATTTCATCACTAAAACCTCCTTGTCTAAAGTCTAACGTCTAGACTCTATTAAACTCTCAGTTAACTTTTTACGCACTCCTCCTGTTATTATTGAAAGACTTTAAACATATAATAACATGGCAAAGTATGATAAAAAATCCCAGAAGAAAGTAAAGCGTGCAATGCATGAGATGAAAGGCGGCAAGTTAAAATCCGGCAGAAGCGGTAAAACAGTAAAGAGCAGAAAACAGGCCATCGCCATTGGGCTATCTGAAGCGAGAAAAGAAGGATCCAAAGCACCGAAGAAAGCAAAATCAACCAGGTCAAAAGGACAAAGAGGTCCGGTTTCAAGAAAGAAAACTACGAGGAAAAGAACTAGCCGTTCTAAGGCAAAAAAATAGCTTTGTTGAAAAAGAAAAGAAGCTTGCCTCGCAATGACGTATCGGGGTTATAAATTAAAAAAGGAGAAAAGACTCGTCTGTTCTCCTTTTTTCTAATGTCTAAAGTCTAATCTCTAAAAATCTACTTCGCAAGTTCAAGCGTACCGAATACTCCCGAATCAATCCAGCCTCTGTTCATATCTCCATTGACGGGCGCGATCGCTACCGATCCCATAAAATTTTCTCTGCCTCCGGTACCATCGTTATCGTTGTAGGAGACGGCGAATCCCAGCTTTTTACCTTCACTAAGTTTTACAGGCTTATTTTCTTTACCATCAACGTACGATTTATCAAATACTTTCATGCCCACTTCCCAGGTATAGATATTGCCGTTTTTTGTTCTTTTAGTCTCCAGATCCTGGTTGTAGAGATGAGGGGCTTTGTCCGGACCCATATCCACCACATCATAATCCAGTGTTATGTGGTATGCGAAGGCAGAATGATTGAACTGATGATCGCCTCCGGATTTATCCTCGTCAATGAAGAGCTCCAGGCAATCGTCTTCCCACCAGTTGTCGAAAGCCTCTTTGTGCTGATCGGATAAAACATTGTCGGTAATTTCCACTAAATAATAAATTCTGGATTCTGTCCACAGAATTTTATACCTGCCTGCAAAATCCTGGGGAGATGGAGTTTCTCCGAGCCATGCATATTTGATATCCCTCCATGGAACCAGCTCCCAGCTTTTTTCAGACCCCATGCCATCGATTACAGGCTCTTCGCTTGCTTTTTTAGCTACGTAGTTTCCATTGGATAGCATATCCTGAGGAACCGGACAATCTTTTTGCTTGGATGATTCATTCGTCTGAGCCGTTTTCTGCGAACATTGCGCGAAGAAAACGATCGAGAGAGACAGGAACAGGATGCTTTTTTTCATAGAGGTATTTCTCCCGTTTTTATTTGTTCAGTTTCTCGATCAGGCTATCGGTGATCCCGCTGGATGAGAAGCCTCCGTCATGGAACAGATTCTGCATCGTTACTTTTTTAGTCAGGTCGGAGAACAGGCTGATGACATAAGCGGCACACTCTTCAGCACTGGCGTTCCCAAGCGGAGACATTCTTTCCGCATAGTCAATAAAGGTGTCAAAACCGCTGATTCCTTTTCCGGCGGTAGTTACCGTAGGAGATTGTGAAATAGTGTTTACACGTACGTGTTTTAGTTTGGCGAAACGGTATCCGTAGCTTCTGGCGATGGATTCCAGGACTGCTTTGGCCTGTGCCATATCGGAATAATCCGGGAAGACGCGTTGAGCAGCGATATAGGTAAGGGCAACGATAGAGCCCCATTCGTTCATAGCATCTTTTTTCTCCGCTACCTGCATTACTTTATGGAATGAAAGCGCTGAAATATCCAGGGTCTTCAGAAACCACTCGTAGTTCAGATCCCCATAATCTTTGTCTTTTCTTACGTTCGGACTCATACCAATGGAATGAAGGATGAAGTCGATCTTTCCGCCAAGGGTTTCCATTGATTTGGAGATCAGGTTTTCGAGGTCTTCGATAGAAGTAGCATCGGCAGGTATCACCACAGATCCGCATTGCTCGGCCAGCTTATTGATGGCGCCCATTCTCATGGCGATCGGTGCGTTGGTCAGGGTAAACTGAGCTCCTTCTTCTTTCGCTCTCAAAGCCACTTTCCATGCGATTGAATTTTCATCAAGCGCTCCGAATATGATTCCTTTTTTTCCTTTCAGTAGATTGTAAGACATGACGTTTTTATTAAAAATTAGATTATTGAACAATTAGATAATTAGAAAATTAGATAATTAGGCAATCAGATCAAAATAATTGGCTAATTAGATGATTAGGAAATTAGACAATTAGACAATTAACTAATTATCTAGACTGTCTCACTTGCCCAGGTTAGTTTCTTTCACAAACCTATTTATCGATGCGGATTTTGTTTGTGAGGACACATACGATGGCGAGAGCAGCAAAAGTGTTAGATTTGAAAATGAATCAGAATTTAAAGGACAATATTGAGCTTTTAATTAATGAAGGTAAAGAAATTCAACGTATAGGTATTTCTATTATGCTAAGTTCTAAGAGGAATAACTTCTTCCAGTATTTAGGCAACTACATTGATTTTTATAATAGGTTAAAGGCAAAATTAAAAGTTATCTACCCAAAGGATTCTCTCGAGTATGAAATCATTCAAAGAATCCCTGACCTGGATTTTGAAGATTATTCAACTAATTTTCTCAGAGGGCCCTCTCCTCTAATGTCTATATTTGAATGGGGGTATGTTAAAGAAGTTAAAGCCAAAATTAAGAAAGGGTTGCTTGAGTTTGAATTGCTTTTTAATAAAAGTAATGAAGCAATTAACTAATTATCTAATTGTTTAATTAGCTAATTGAAAGCAGCTCCCTCGCATTCTTGATCGCCGTCTCCGATGGCTTTTCTCCGCCGATCATCTGGGCGATTTCTTTCACGCGTTCTTCTTCACTAAGCTCCCGGATCTTGCTGCTGGTTCTGCCGGAAGAAACATCCTTGTAAACAAAATAATGCCTGCTGCCCTGAGCGGCGATCTGTGGTAGGTGGGAAATCGCGATCACCTGGTGCCCTTTGGCCATCTGCTTCATCATGCGTCCCACCTTAATGGCAATTTCACCGGAAATGCCTGTATCAATCTCGTCAAAAATAATGGTAGGCATGGCGGTCTTGCTGGCCAGCATGTATTTGATGCAAAGCATCAGCCTGGAAAATTCCCCGCCAGAAGCGACGTTTTTCAATTCTTGCGGCGCAATACCTTTATTCGCGCTGAACAGAATGCTGATCTGGTCCATGCCGCTGAGCGAAGGCTCCGCTTTCTCCATGGTTATTTTAACAGAGGAAGCCGGCATGCCCACTTCCTTCAGTAGGGCTTCCAGTTCATCTTTGATCTTATCGCTCACTTTCTTTCTGGACTTGCTCAGCTCTTCTCCTTTGGATAAAAGATTTTTATAAGTCTGATCCAGCTCTTTTTTGCAGGCGGCAATTTCATCGTCCAGATTCTCCACACTATTTACCTTCTCCTGCAAAACGTTTTGTATCTTTAGCAATTCATCCACCGTCTTTACCTGGTGTTTCTTCTGTAAAGAATACATCACGCTGAGTCTTTCGCTGATCTGTTCTATGCGCTCCTGTCCGAACTCTACTGCACTTTCTTCCGTTTCAAGTTCGGCCGCAATGTCTTTTAGTTCTATCAATGCAGCGGATAAGCGTTGCTTCAGGCTTTCATAGTTTTGGGAAAAAGGACTCAACTGCTCCAGTAATTTTTCCACTGAGCGCAGGGAAGGGTTGATGGAGTTTCCTTCTCCCGAAAGTAATTCCACGGCCTGGTTCAGTTTGGATTTAATATCTTCCGAATTTTCCAGGAGCTTCAGTTCTTCTTCCAGCTTTTCCTGATCCCCGGTTATCAGAGCGGCTTCGCTCAGTTCATTCAGCTGGAAGGTATTGTAGTCAAGCTGCCTGTGTGCTTCTTCCGAAGTGGAGACCAGTTCTTTATAGCGGATATTTAAAGCAGCATGCTTTCTGAATAGTTCTTTGTAGCTCTCTGCTATAGCCTGGTTCCCGGCATAGGCATCAATGATGCTGATTTGGAACTGCGCATTGCCCAGCAGAAGGGTTTCATGCTGCGAATGCACATCCATCA
>JBJMLY010000274.1:0-6453 GCA_045805025.1 Cytophagaceae bacterium
AAAATAACAAAGAATAAGAAGAATTACGCACATGGCGTGCCAATCCGGTTTGAAAAATACTCGGAATTACGCGAAAAGCCCTTTTGTGAGCATTTTGGCGTATGCGGAGGTTGCAAATGGCAACATATTAATTATAAAACACAACTGGAAAGCAAGGCGAAAGAGGTAAAAGACAATCTGGAACGTATCGGAAAAGTGAGCCTGCCTGAAATCAGTCCGATCCTGCCTTCCGAAAAAACCAGGTATTACAGAAATAAACTGGAGTTCACCTTCTCCAACAAACGATGGCTCACGGCCGAAGAAATCGGGATGAATGAGCCTGCCGAACGTAATGCGCTGGGTTTTCACATCCCCGGCCGGTTTGACAAGATCCTTGATATTTCGAATTGTTATCTGCAGCCGGAGCCATCCAATTCCATAAGGCTGGCTGTCAACACCTATGCTCATAAGCACCATCTCAGCTTTTTTGATCTGAGAGAACAAAATGGATTGCTGAGAAACCTCATCATCCGCACAGCCAATACCGGAGAAGTGATGGTCATCGTGCAGTTTTTTGTCAATGAAGAAGAGCATATAAAAGGACTGATGGAGTTTCTGCGGATACAATTTCCTCAGATCAGTTCGCTGATGTACATCATCAATACGAAAAAAAATGAAACCTATTCGGATCAGGAGATCCTGCTGTATTCAGGAAAAGATCATATTATAGAAAAAATGGAAGGGCTGAGCTTTAAAGTCGGACCGAAATCTTTTTTTCAGACCAATTCGGACCAGGCTTTTGAACTTTACAAAATAGCCCGCGACTTTGCCGGATTGAAAGGGCATGAGCTGGTGTATGATTTATATACAGGCACAGGAACGATTGCCAACTTTGTGGCCCGGAATGCAAAAAAAGTAATTGGAGTCGAATTTATTCCGATGGCTATCGAAGATGCTAAAATCAATTCTCAGATCAACGGAATCCAGAATACAGAATTCTATGCCGGGGATATGAAAGATGTGCTGACGGAAGAATTTGTAAAAGAAAAAGGCCGACCCGATGTGATTATTGTGGACCCTCCCCGCGCAGGAATGCACGAGGATGTAACGAAAATGCTGCTGAGCATTGCCCCGGAAAAAATCGTATACATCAGCTGCAACTCCGCTACTCAGGCCAGAGACCTCGCAATACTGGATGTCATGTATGAAGTAAAGAAAGTCCGTCCAGTCGACATGTTCCCGCATACGCATCATGTGGAAAATGTAGTACTGCTGGTCAAAAGATAAAATGAATTAACTAAAAGAAGTTCAGTGCTTTACTAAAAATTTAATTCGAACTCAAAATTCAAAACTCAAAATTTTATCGCCATGAACGATCCCGAACTTAGCGGCAAATATCTTGGAACGATTAGCGCCGACTTTATTAAAGTGGCGGATATAATAAAAGAAGCTTCCTATCAGATGCGGAAAAGGGAAATTTCGGGCTACCCGATTTTTCCGATGGCCAAGGTCGATCTGCCCGTAGGAAAGCTGATCTTTAATAAGGGACACAACGGAACCGCCTGGAACTACTATATTTCTTTTCTGGATGAATTCATACAGAGAAAGCTGATCGCCGAAGATAAAGTGGAGGCGTTTAAAGGTACCTTCAAAGACCCTGATGAATTCTGCTGCCTCTTTGTAGTTGAACCTGACTTTACCAGTTTTCTTTTTATTCCTTATCCTGAGGATTAAAGACACGAGTCATCATTGCGAAGCAAAGGAGTCGTCCGCATGAAGAGAAAGCTATCAATCTCAATTTAAAATTTAAGTACGAAAGGCTGAAGCAATCCCATGGCTAGAGTTCCATTGCTAAGGGATTGCTTCGGCCTTTCATACAGAAATATTGAAATTCAACTTTATCTCTCTAATCAACCCTGATTTGCCTTGCAATGACGTCACGACTAAAAGTGCACCCAACCCTGGGCCTTCAGCGGCACTTTGTTGCCGCCCTTGCTGATCAGGTGTGCTCCACTGCCTGATTCTTTCACCAGACCTATAATGCTGATATCAGGATGGTTCTTGATCTTCTCAAAATACTCCTGCTTTACTGTGAATAGTAATTCATAATCTTCCCCTCCGTTCAGCATGACAGTAAGCGGATCGATATTGAATTCCATGGCCGTATCGTAGGTGAGTTGATCAATCGGAAATTTATCTTCAAAAACCTGAACTCCGACGTTTGAACTTTTTGAAATATGCAGCAACTCTGAGGCAAGTCCGTCCGATATGTCGATCATGGAAGTAGGCACTATGCCCAGCTCTTTCAGTTCATATACCATATCCATCCTCGCCTCGGGCTTAAGCTGCTTTTCGATGATGTAATTTTTTCCTTCCAGCTGCGGCTGCATATCAGGATTAGCGAGAAAAACCTGTTTCTCCCTTTCCAGGATCTGTAATCCCATAAAGGCACCACCAAGATCGCCGGTCATACAGATAAGGTCTCCGGGTTTTGCACCGCTGCGATATGCAATGCTTGAGGGCTTTGCACGACCCAATACAGTAACTGATATAACAAGACCTGATCTTGAAGAAGTGGTATCTCCCCCCACGAGGTCGACTTTGTAATTTTTACAGGCTGCCTGCATTCCTTCGTACAAGGCTTCAATCGCTTCGACGGAAAAACGGTTGCTCAGGGCGAGCCCTACGGTGATCTGCCCGGGTATGCCGTTCATGGCAGCTATATCCGATACATTCACAGCCACTGCTTTATAACCCAGGTGTTTCAAAGGAATGTAGGAAAGATCAAAATGAACCCCTTCGGTCAGTATATCGGTAGAAATAAGTATCAGCTCTTCTCCTGATTTTATGACGGCCGCATCGTCTCCAATGCCTAAAACGGTATTATCATTGTGTATTTCAATATTGTTTTTAATCCGGTCAATTAACCCGAATTCCCCTATTTCGCTTAATTCTGTTCTTTTTTCTGACATAGTTGACCTTTTAATATTAAATGTAGATTCACGGATTTTAAAGGTAGTTATTTTCTATTTATTGAAAAATCACTAAATTTACCTTTCCAAAAGGAAATTAAATCTTGACAAAATGAAAAAAATTCTCTTATTCCTGGCTATGATCACTTTACTGGGTGGTACCGTGCTTCCTTCATGCACACGTGCAAAACCTAAGTGCAAGCAAAATGCGAAGAAGATCAAAAAAATGAGAAAGAACAATCCTCATTTCACCATGTAAATTTTTATTTCCATGAAAAAAATTATGATGCTTTTTCTGGTTTGCGGGCTTCTTACAGGTTCCGGAGCTTGCACCCGTAAAGATGCGAAATGCAAAAAAGAGCACAAGGCTGCCAAGAAAAAAGGCACTGCGGGCTGGAAGTATTAATTGAAGCTTATTTCAACCGTAAAGCGAAAGCCTATCTGATCTCCTGGCACAATTCAATCAGCACCCCATTCGTCGATTTAGGGTGAAGGAAGCATATCAGCTTATTATCAGCCCCTTTTTTGGGTTCTTCGCTCACAAACGTAAATCCTTCCTTTTTTAAACGTTTAATTTCCTGAAAGATATCTTCCACCGCATAGGCAATGTGGTGCATGCCCTCTCCTTTCTTTTCAATGAATTTTGAAATGGCATCATCTCCGGTAAGTCCCGCTATAAGCTCGATCTTGGTCTCCCCTGATTTGAAAAAAGAGGTTTTGACATTTTCCGATTCAACAATTTCTTCTTTATAGGGAGCGGTTCCCAGCAATTTGCTGAAGAGTGCATTGGATGTTTCCATATTCTTAACTGCAATTGCAATGTGTTCTACTTTCAACATAGGGCCTTTTTTAAGTCAGGATATTCTCTTAAATTTAAATAAATCTTCCAAATTATAGGGAAGGGAACTAAAAGAACCTGAAACGGGTTTTAACTCAGGATAAAACTTTTTAAGACTATGATTACGATAACAGACAAGGCTAAAGAACACGTAGGCGAGCTTCGCAACAAGGAAGGTTATGATGAAAATTATAATATCCGTGTTTCGGTGAAAGGCGGAGGCTGTTCAGGACTTATGTACGAACTGAATTTTGACAACCATATTAATCCGGCAGACCAGATTTTTGAAGATAAAGGGGTAAAGATCCTGGTGGATAAGAAAAGCCTGCTTTACCTTCTGGGTACAACCCTGGATTTCTCTGACGGACTCAACGGTAAAGGATTCCAGTTTATCAATCCGAACGCAACCAGAACCTGCGGATGCGGGGAAAGTTTTAGCGTATAATTAGTAGGCGGTGCACAGTGCTTTGTGCTCAGAATTTAAAGCTCCTTTGGAGCTTTTTTTATTACTTTTAGGTTCTCTTTAACTAAACAAAGCGATATATGGATACTGATAAAGTACTGGGTATTGGTTCAAGAATAACGCATGCGCGATTTGGCGAAGGCATCATTGCCGGGACAAAACTGCAGAATTACCGGATCAGCTTTTTCGGAAAAGGAATTGTAGAAGTACCAAAGGATTCTGCCGAGATCGAAGTGCTTGAAGAACTGGCACCGGAAGAAAGAATGATCAGCGTAGACGATATAGAGACTACACTGGAAACCATTCTGAGAAAATGGTCAGACATCTCCGAAGTAGTCCATCTGGCGGATAAATGGAAAAAGGGAACAATGATCCTGAAACCTTATGACGATTCCGTCAAACCCAAAGATATTCCCATCGAGACTTTCTTCCACAAAATCGTCATGCTGCGTGACCGGCTAAGGGTGATGGAACAAAAAATAAACGCGCACACTGTTCTGAGCGATGCCGAGAAAATTGAATTGCAGCAATACATTACCCGGATCTACGGCTCTCTCACCACCTTTAATGTGCTTTTCAAAAATTCTTCGCAGGTGTTTGTGGGGGATAAGGGGAAGGAATAATTGTCCAAACCAGGATTTACCCGATTAAATAATTAACATGGTTTGCATACGTCATTGCGAGGCAAATGACAATCGATCTCAAAAAATACATTGAGATACAAGCATCTTTGATAATGTAATGCCGAAGCAATCCCAATCGGTCAGTTGGCGCACTTGGAATTACCTTTGCTGGAGCTTTTCTTCAACAAACACAATTATCTGCCTCTCTTTATTCTAGTACGATTTGTTTTTAATATGACTTTAAAAGTCTTATTATTTGCATTGATATAGTAGATACCTTCCTTTAAGGCGTCGGTATTTATAGAATTGCCTGTACCTTTCTTGATGATAGCACCATAGGCATTAAGCACCTCATATGCGGAGTACCTCGAAAACAGAATTTTCTTATTGAGAATGTCAGGGCTTAACTTGAGTGGAGAAAGCGGGGAATTAAATTCCGCGTAGCTGGAATAATTAACAACCCCATCATCCTGAATGTATTTTATCCTGTACTTATTTATTCCTGAATGGTAGCTAATCGCACGGGAATAGAGGCTGTCCTGATCCTGTATAGCACTATCTTTTTTTATCCAGCTATTATTCTCAAAGTGCTCTATAAAATATTGTCCTTTACCAACAGCCTTCGCCTTCCATCTGATACTGTCATTTGTCAGCACGAGGGATTTAAAGCTGGCACCTATAGGAAAATGGCAGCCTCCTCCATTCAGGATTTTAGACTTACAACCATCTGCTTGGATTATGCTAATTGTGAAGCTATCGTCGAGCCTGAGAAAGGAAAGATCGATCTCATACGCTGGTTGATGAATATAACCCATCAGCTGTTTTCCATTAACCCTGACTTCAATTGTACAGAAAAGAGTATCTGAAGGCCTTAATGGGTTCTGAACGTATATATTTTTGCCTTTGTAAAGTAGACCGGTATAGGTCAGGCTGTTTTGGGCAAAAGAAGCATGGGCAGAAAGCTGCAGAAAAACTGCGGTAATAAAATAGAAGAAAAGATATTGTATAGTCGAACTCATCCGGTTTAAAAAATCATCTGAAAGATATTATCACATTCCGCCTGAAATGCATTGGTAACCCGACTGAATAATAATATTTCCGCCAATATTCAGACAACAAAAAAGGCTTCCATCGGAAGCCTTCATTTATAATTTTAAATTCAACATTCATAATTTTAATACGCCCGTACCGCTTTACCTTCCATGAAGAACATGAAGGCTTTATTCACCACTCTGTTTCCGCCTGGAGTCGGATAATCACCGGTGAAGTACCAGTCGCCAAGATGTTTCGGACAAGCCTTATGGAGATTGTCAATGGTCTGAAAAACAACCTCGATTTCCGCCTTACAATTTTTAGGTGTTACGATCTGACTGATTTTTTTCGATACCTGTTCGTAGGTAAAAGGTTCGTACAAGGCTTTCACATGATTCGCCACATTTCCGCTCAGCAGACCTGTAGCTGACTTACATTTATCATAGACTTCGTCCAGCAGGTATTCTTTATCATGTTCCTTAAGAAGGGCGAGCACGGCGCGGAATGCGACAAACTCTTTCATCTTGGACATATCGATGCCGTAGC
>JBJMLY010000275.1:0-8059 GCA_045805025.1 Cytophagaceae bacterium
AGAATTTACCTCGTGTTTTTAGGAGGACTTTTCATCCTTGCCTCGGGAGTGACACTTTTGCAGGTTGCTGCCAATCCATATGTATCCTTGCTGGGTAGCCCTGAGACAGCGTCAAGCAGGCTTACTTTATCTCAGGCATTTAATTCAATCGGTGCTGCTGCCGGCCCATGGCTGGGAGGAAAACTGATCCTCTCAAAACTTACCGACGAAGATTACGCCAAATTCACAGATGCTGAAAAAATCGCTTACCTCGATGGAAAAGCGAACGATGTAATGTATGGATATGTAGGACTGATCATCGTTCTCATTCTGCTCGGATTGCTTATTATGTTTTCAAAGCTTCCTAAAATAACGCAGGAAGAAGAGGCGGGCACCCAATCAAAGCTTGACCTGTTTAAGTATCCGCACTTACTATTCGGTATCGTTTCCATTTTTCTGTATGTGGGAGCTGAAGTAGCGATCGGCACCAACCTGATCAGATTTGCCGGATTGAAAAATATCGCTGGACTTGATGAACAGGATGCCAGCATTTTCGCTGCCTGCTATATGGTTTGCGCGGCATCCGGAAGATTCCTGGGTTCTTACCTTCTCAGCAAAATTGATCCGGGAAAAGCTGTAGGTGTAAATGCTTTGCTTGCCATCGTTTTAATTCTAACCTCTGTGTTCGGAACAGGTTATCTGGCGCTTATTACTCTTGTACTGGTCGGTCTTTGCAACTCCATTATGTTCCCGACCATTTTCACACTGGGAATCAAAAATCTTGGAATTCATACAGCTAAAGGATCATCATACCTGGTGATGGCCATTGTCGGAGGCGCCATTGTTCCTCCGCTCATGGGCTTGCTTTCAACTTCTCTTAATGGCAATATCCAAATGGCATTCCTTGTACCTGCAGCATGTTATTTATTCATAGCATTCTATGGATTCAAAGGATCTAAAAAGGGAGAAACGGTTGAATATCATCCGGAGACAATTCCCACTACCATTGTCCCTTAAGTGTGGTCTGAAAAAAAATCTAAAGTCCTTAGCGAATACCTAAGGACTTTTTTTATTAACTAACATTCAAAAACTCTGAACAGATGAAAAAGATACTATGCTTTCTCTCTCTTTGCTTGCTCTCTTGTGAATATTTATCTGCCCAGACTCCTATCGATTTCAGCCATATTCCTAAAGAATTCATCCGCCGCAACGGGGCTAACCTGGTGCAGGGATCAAACGACTCCATCGTGCATCTGCATGGGATCTCTTTCGGCAACCAGGTCTGGACCAACGAAGCCCTGCCCTATACACACCACAACGAAGAAGATTTCAAACGCCTGAATGCCATGGGCATGAATCTGATTCGCTTCTACATGAACTACCAGACCTTCGAAGACGATGCAAACCCTTACGTATATAAAAAGGAGGGCTTTGCCTGGCTGGACAAAAATATTGCCTGGGCAAAAAAATACGGGATTCATTTAGTCCTGAACATGCACGTGCCGCAAGGTGGATTTCAATCCTTGGGAAAAGGAGAAGCGCTCTGGGAAAATAAAGACAATAAAAACCGGCTCAAAGCCCTGTACAGAACTCTTGCCAACCGCTATGTGAACGAACCAACCATTCTGGGTTTCGATCTCGTTAACGAACCGGTTACCACCAAATCCATCGACCAGTGGAAAGAACTTGCTCAGCAGCTCACTGACGAAATCCGTAAGGTAGACCGCAATCATCTTATTATCGTGGAAAGACTGAACGGTATTGCCGGACGCTGGGATAATGATGCCGATTACAACATGTTTCTCATCAACGATGAGAACACGCTTTATACATTCCACTTTTATAGTCCGATCGAATACACCCACCAGAACGCTTCCTGGACCAGCTTCGGCGAAGGAGGAAAATATCCGGACCCTAATAGGGTGCAATGGCCGTCGGACGTGACCTGGTATGGCTGTGACCGTACCAACACAAAATTAAAAGCAGGCGACTCTGACTGGAAATTTTATGAGGGCAAAAAAGTGAAAGTCGCCGACCCGAAGATCATCTGCGGAAAGCCTTGCCTGGTTTCTGCCAACAATCATGGCAAAGCGTATTACGACGATCTGATCGTCAAAGAATACGATGAGCAGGGAAACTTTGTGCGCGAAATTTTCAACATTAACATCACTACCAAACAAGGATACTGGTACTGGAGCCACAATGAAAGCGGGCGCTGCGACCTGTCTATGGATGAAGGACATGAAGACAAGCTCAGCATTGTGCTGAGCGAAAGTACCGACGACGCAAACACCAGCTCCAACGACTACAGGTTCAGAGTCAGACAAGGCTACTCGTATTCGGTGAGCGGATGGATGAAAGGAGAAGATATTAATCCTGAATCAGTCTGCATGATCAGGCTGGACTTTGAGACGAGCCCTTCCAAAGGAAAAACTACCGGACGGGATAAGGAATACCTGGAAGAGGAGCTAAAAAAATACCTGGCGTTCGGAGAAAAGAACAATGTACCGCTATACTGCGGTGAGTTTGGTGTGATCAACAACTGCTTTCAGGGCAAAGGCGGACTTCAGTGGGTGAATGATATGCTGGATCTGTTTGAGAAATATAATGTTCACTACACTTACCATTCCTACCACGAAGATGCCTTCGGACTTTACTACGGCTACAATACCCTTCCTGACCCGGGGAATGGGAATGAGGCCTTAATTAAGTTGTTTAAGACGAAATTAAAAAGTCATTAGTCATCGGTCATTAGGAAGCATTATCCAAGTAAGTACCTGAATGACTAGTGACTAATGACCGGAGGACAGATCTGAACGGTTCTTAGTTTTTTACCACACTTTGGAGCCTGGCATACGCCTCCTTAATCTTCTCCACCGGCACGCAGAGCGACATTCTTAAAAATGGTTTTCCGTTGGACCCGAAAATTTCTCCCGGTGTGATGAAAATATACGTTTTGTAAAGCAGCTCGTCCACGAACTTCGCTACATCCGGAATCGCTTTCGGATCTTTAGGCTTGGCCCAGACAAAGAGGCCAACCTGATCTCTGCTGTATTCAAAATTTAACAGGTCAAGAATTTTAAAGATCCATTCGCGGCGCTCATGATATACGGCATTCCTTTTGGCATGCCATTCTTCACTGTTATCAAGCGCTTTGATAGCCGCCTGCTGAATGCCCAGGAACATGCCCGAATCGATATTGCTTTTTACGGTCAAGGCCGCGTTCAGGTATTCTTCTTTTCCCAGCATCATGCCCACTCGCCAGCCTGCCATGTTGTGCGACTTGCTTAACGAGTTTAATTCGACGGCCACTTCTTTCGCTCCCGGAATCGCCAGCAGACTTAAGGGCGCTTTCTTATTCAGCACCAGGCTGTAAGGGTTGTCGTAGCAAAGCAGGATTTTCTTTTCTTTAGCAAAGGCTACGAGTTCTTCCAGCACTTCTCTTTTTACTTCGGTACCCGTAGGCATGTGAGGGTAGTTCAGCCACATGATCTTCACCTTCGAGGTATCGGAAGCTCTGAGTGCTTTCAGATCCGGATACCAGCCATTCGCTTCGGTCAGGTCATAGTACCTGATCTTCGCTCCGATCAGGTTCGAGAGCGAGGAATAGGTCGGATAGCCTGGGTTGGGCACCAGCACTTCATCGCCCGGATTCAGAAAAGCCATGGAGATATGCAGAATTCCTTCCTTGGAACCCATCAAAGGCAATACTTCTTTGGATGGATCAAGTTCCACGCCATAGGTCTTCTTATACCATACGGCAATCTTTTCTCTTAATTCAGGAACTCCCCTGTATGGCTGGTAGCCATGGGTATTTGCTTTCTGTGCAGTTTCGGTTACCGCCCGGATGCTTTCTTCCGAAGGGGCCAGATCGGGACTGCCGATACCGAAGCTGATCACATTCTTTCCTTCCTTGTTCAGCTTGGCAATCTCTTCCAGCTTTCTAACGAAATAATATTCCTTGACGCCGCCGAGCCTATCTGCTGTTTGAATGATCATGTATTGTTTCTCCTTTTTTGTATTCGCCTAAAATTTTCAAATCTTCTACCATCGACTTCACTTCAATGCTTCTGCGGAAGTCATCATAATTTTCCCATTCGCAGTCAACATAAAAAGTATATTCATTCGGTTTTCCCAGAATGGGCAATGACTGGATCTTGGTCAGGTTGATCTTGTTGTCCACAATCACTTTCAGCATACCCGCAAGAGCGCCGACTTTATTAGGAAGCCGGAAACCCAAGGTCGCCTTTGTCGGATTCTCCACTTTCTGCTTACGGTCGCGTGAAAGGACCATGAAGCGCGTGAAATTCTTTTTCTCGGTTTCTATTCCTTCCGCCAACAGTTCCAGTTTATAAAATTGAGCTGCATAACGACTTGCGATGGCAGCAATATTTTTCTGAGAATTCAACTGGATGTCTTTTGCACTATCAGCCGTATCATGGTATTCTTCCACCTTCATATGCGGATGCTTCGAAAGAAAGTCCTCGCATTGCAGCAATGCCATATAGTGCGACCTTACTTTTTCAATTTCTCCGATCTTTGTGCCGGGTAAGGCCATTAAGTTCATTTCAATCCGAAGGCTTATTTCTCCGATGATCAGAAAATCATATTCCTTCATCAGGGAGTAATTACCAAGAATGCTGCCGGCAATGGAATTTTCAATGGCCATCAGGGCAAAATCCACTTCTCCCTTTTTCAGCTTCTCAGATAATGCTTTAAATGTCTGACAAGGAATTGTCTGAATATCCGGACCAAAGTAATTGCGAGCCGCTATATCATGAAATGAGGCTGGGCCGCCCTGTATTGCTATTTTCTTCATAGGGTATAAATAAAAAGTCCCGATTAACCGGGACTCTGAAGGAATATCATCATCAATACCATTCCTGTCAGATCCCGTTGGGGGAGCTAAAAAAGAAGTAGTAGTGAGGATAATATCTCTTCATGACGATAGCAAAGAAATTGTTTTCCGTTGAAAAAAGCAAATGATAGGGTGTAACTCAGGCCTCGGGGTTGCGGTTGAAAATTTTCCCGATCAGAAAATTAATGCCCAGATAGCAGGTAATGATTGAAAATATAAAAAATCCCAGAAAGAGAACGAAATCGCCGTAAGAAGGATCTCCAGAATTGAGTAAGTCGCCGAGTAACATTTTTATGACTATTTAAATTTATATTAGGACTATTTTAAATACTACATACATATATACGTCCAACGTCATATTTGTAACCACAAAAACGAAGAATTTGAAGGGGAAATTAATAAAGCTTGCTATCCATGCAAGCGACATTACATTGATACAGAACTCATTTTGCACAAAATCAGGAAGTTCAGAAAAAATCAGAAGATCTGCCTGATCTCGTTCTTCACAAATTTTAAGGCTTTGGAAGTGGGATCTTCCGTTTTCTGAAGCATATTCTCGAAGATCATTTTGGCCAGGTCTACACTTCTTGCTTCGCCCGGAACAGAGCCGGCCGATTTGTTGATCACGGCGATGACTTCTTCCATGGCATTCTTGACAAGGGCCCAGGACTGGTCGCTCATATAGAGCTGCTGCGATAAATTATGATTGTACTCTTCTCTTATTTCCATCAGCAGCTTTTGCTGGAATTGCATAGAGTTATAAGCAGGATTATTAAGTCTTAAAACCAGGTTATGCAATGATATTCTTTCCAGGAACAGGCACATTCTTTCATAAGCCTGAAGCCGTAAAGGCAGCACTTTCTCGGAAGTCATCACTTTAAGATCGAGCAGTTTTTTTTCATATTCTTTGCGCATCATCTCATAATGCCCGTTCAGGAAGGATCTTACCACCAGAAACATGGCATACATAACAGCCGCAGCAGGCAATAATATTTTAATAAGATCTCCGATAATTTCTGTCATATAAATTCAACTGTTTAGTGCTCTCAAATTTAAAAATATAAATTAAGCAGAGAAATACGATTAAAAAAATCCTGGCTCTCATAACGTCCTCATTCCGCTTTTCTAGATAGAATCTTCACAAGGAAAATTTATGGAGAATAGCTGATTATATGCGTAGTTTTGCAGGACATGAAACCCGATCTGCCACCGGTCTCTATCACGGAGAAAGCTCTGACTGAAATTCAGCTGATTATGCGGGATAAAAACATTCCGGCAGGTTATGGACTGAGAATCGGAGTGAATGGCGGCGGCTGCAGTGGGGTTTCCTACATCCTGGGCTTTGATACCGCGAAAGCCAGCGATGATGTCTACGACTATCAGGGAATAGCCCTCTATATGGATAAAAAACATGCCATGTTTGTTCTGGGAATGATCATTGATTTCGAAGAAAGCGCCGAAGCCCGCGGTTTTGTCTTTAACAACCCTTCCTGATTTTTTGTATTTTAAACAGACAAAATTTAAGTTTTCCCACTTAAAAATTCTCTGTGGAAAAATTTCATCGCTACCGAACCTGCATTCGTCTTAATATCATTGCTAGTTAAATGCTAAAATATTAGCAGAATACTATTTATAAGATATAATATTACAATTAAAATGCAGGAATATTTATACAAGGCCAAGAATTTTGACTATAAAAACCACATATTGTATCAAATTAAGCACTTTTTACGCTTGCGACTCATCGAAATACATTTAACTCTTACAGCCGACCATCAGCTTGCAATCTTTGATAAATCCTTTTTAACTTTGCAGAGATAATTGCGTTTAGATTCAATCAGGCTAAAAAGAGATCATGAAACATTTTAATTTATCCCAGGAAGAAATCTCCATTATGAAAATTCTGAGCAGAAAGAAAATTATGCCCTATCTGCTTGGCTTTCTGCTTTCTGCCTTGGTAATTTTTATTGTATTCATTCAGGTCAGTAAAAATTACAGTTTAGGATACTTTTCGGCAGGAAGTTTTCTCATTATTATTTCCCTGATAACCTTGTCCTTATTTTTACTTCATTTTATATACACTTCAGGGGTGGTTCAAGCCATTCTGAAAAGAAATCAGAAAATAATCTATACGGGTATTCTGACAGAAAAGAAAATAAAAGACAAATCAAGCAGTAAAAGATATGTATTTTATATGGATGGAATGAAGTTCTCGGTGAATCAGCAGGACTTTGAATCATACCAGACCGGAGAGAAAGTAGAGTTCCACGTTTCTCTCAACGGCAAACATCTCATAAAAATCTCCAGGCCTTCTGCCTAAAACTGAATTCATGAAAACTGCGGGTAAGTTCCTTCGATGGACCTTTCGTAAAGAAAAGGGTGCCATCATCAATCTGGCAATTATGATAGCCTTGCTGGCATTGCTGTCCTTCGTATTATAAAATACTCTTCATTCGGCGGATCTTCTGAGCACCACTCGGGCTCTATCGCATTTTCCTTTAATGGGAGGATTAAGTTTTGAAACGCCCACCTCGGCCTCGTGAATCTGCTTTAGCTGAATAAACAGCTGATCCAGGATACGAAGAGCCACCGTTTCGATCAAGGGGGTAGGAATTGCCATTTCTTTTTCCACGATGGCATAGATCAATTCGTAGTTGACGGTCTTCTCAAGATCACTTAATTCAGACCCAGTGAATCTTCCTGATACTTTTACATCTACCAGAAACCGATTACCAATCTTTTGCTCTTCGGGATAATATCCATGATAGGCAAAAAACTCTAATCCCTCGAGACAAATTTCTGTATGCAGCTTCTGCATTATTGTATGGAGTCAAAAAATGAAAGATTTTCACCTGGCTTCTTTTTCTCTTCAGCCTTCTCCTCCTCTGCGTCTTTGTTGTCTTCCTTCTTCTTGGACTCTTCTTCCTCTTGGTGGTCTTCCTCAAGTTCCTCCTTCTTTGCCTGCTTTTTTGAAGTCGACTTCTTGATGCTCTTTAGAACCGTTGGTTCTTCCTCGTCCTTTTTCTCCTCTTCGTCCAATGCCGCCTTCAGCTGCTTTGCGGGAGTCTTTGTCGACTCTGCTGCATCCTTCTCTTCTTGGTCGCCCTCATCATCATCATCACCCTTCTTCGTCGCATGCTTCTTTGTACTCATACTGGAGGACGCTGAAGGGGTCGCTGTAGTTGATCCTGCTCCAGTTCCAGAGGATTCAATCTCTTGGAA
>JBJMLY010000276.1:0-2224 GCA_045805025.1 Cytophagaceae bacterium
ATCATTCATTTGTTTTCTGGAGCTTTCTGAAAAAGATCCTTTCATTCACAGACAGCTTTAATAAATAAGTTCCCGCAGCGAGGTTTTGAGTCGATAGCCTTTCCTGGTATATTCCCTGCGCTTTATCTCCTTCGTACATGAATGCTATTCGCTCACCAAGCAGGTTCAGCAATTCTACTTTCACTTTTGAATTACCATAAACACGGTATACCAGCTCAATATCATCTGAAAAAGGGTTCGGGAACACCTGGAGAATATCTGAAGTGACGCTGGTCTGCTGAACTGAATTACTCTGGCATATTCCGGGCAGATTATTGTCCATCCAGGTCAGACGTTGCTGGATCCAGTTTTTAAGACTGGTTATCTCGCCGGAGTAATCAGTTGGCACAGGTGTGGGATTGGGATAAACAGCTTGTCCCATAATTGGCCATTGTGCGAAGTTCCTGTTTTGCGATTCATTCAGGAAAAGGGCCATCGAATCAATATACTGGTTCAGCGTATTGATATCTAAAATGCCTGTCCGGAGAGACTGGTACCTGCATTTCAACTGATCTGTAAAAGCGGGATCCGACATGAATTGCCACCACCAGAAAGGAATAAAATTTACCGACGCAAATTGCTGATATTGCCATCCGGCAGGATTGTTACCTCCATTGTAAGAAGCATTTCCCCAGGCAATATTATAATCCCAGATAGGACCGCTTCTCAGCTTGCCATCCCCGTGCGAATCCCTGTCCTTGAAAAAATATGTACTTGCCCGGTATCCATCAACATTCCTGCTGATCTCATTGATAATAAAAAAATCAATAAACGATGGGACGTCCAGGTATTTACTGTAACCGCTATCCTGATTACTGAAATAGCTGCTGGCAAGAACACTTTCAAACTTATTGAAAAAATTCCTGATGTATGTTTTCTGAGCAGGAGGAATACTATCCGGCTTTGGATAATGGTAAGCAAAAAAATTGGCCGAGTCATGGGTAAGATTGGAATAATAATTACTGAACCAACCCGAGTCGTCCACTTCTCTCTTGTCGAGCTTAATAATATAACCGCCTGTAACCTGGTCACCGCTCAGATCAGTTATTTTAAGTTTTGCAATATTCACCCTGCTTACATTCCGTTTTATTCTTTCTTCCACCTGGTATACACCCCGGTAATTACCATCTACCACCAGCTCAAAAAATTTGGTCCTGCTGCTGTAATGGCCCATCTGGATAAAAAGTCTGAATGCGAGCTCATCCCTGAGAAAGCTCTTATCCTGGTACAGCGCCTTAAAGGTCCAGTCGCTTTCCGCCGGAAGACCAAATAACGGAACATCCATTTTATCGTGTGAAGGATCCAGCGTATTTATTGAATACGATTTTTTTGGAAGCCAGATGGTACTGGAGCCGTGTAATTTTATTTCAATATCGCCGCTGTAATTATTAAACGGATCAGAAAGATAATTTCTGACACCCGGACCATTATCAATGACCCCCATCCATACTATGAGATTCTGAAAGGCATTATCTATATTTTGTCCGCCGGTATTAATGACGACAATAGGAAGATTAGAAGAGGTGAATGCCTGTCCGGAAATTTCCTTAGCGAAAAATATAACACAGAAAGTATAAAAAACATGTAAATATTTTCTCATTTTATTTGGAATTAAATGTTTATCATGAGCCGCTGGCTCCCTGCTTTGCAGCAATGCTCATGGTGGCATGAGGAACGCTTCTAAGGCGTTCTTTCGGAATTAGTTTTCCCGTTACGCGGCAAATTCCATAGGTCTTGTTCTCAATTCTCACCAATGCATTATGAAGGTGCTCTATGAACTTTTCCTGCCGCGCGGCCAATTGAGCAATTTCTTCTTTTGAAGAAACGTCTGCTGCATCTTCAAGAAGCTTAAATGTAGGAGAGGTATCATTGGTTCCATTGTCACCTTCAAGAGACAAGGAACCCTTTAGTAATTCATAATTCGCTTTAGCTTCATCCAATTTTCCCAGTATCAGTTCTCTGAATTCTTTAAGTTCACTGTCAGAATAACGGATCCTCGATTCAGCATCCGCAGATACCTGGGTCCGGTCTTCTTTTTCTTTTCTCCTGATCTCTTTTTCTTTCTCGTTATTTTTCATAATTCAAGTTTAAAGTCTTCTTCGTTTTATTAATGCGAAGTTATCTTCCGAATTGGGAGAATTTAACAAGTATTCGTTTGGATGCACTTTTACATAGCCGAACACAG
>JBJMLY010000277.1:0-5738 GCA_045805025.1 Cytophagaceae bacterium
AGTTGCCGGAAATGTGATCAGCTGGCCTGCCGCTTCTACGTTGAATGTAGGAGATTCTCTGGTTTATAAATTCTGGGTGACCGTGAAAGACGCGACCTATTTTAACTGCGCCTCCGGCGGACCGACACCCTCAACGTTTACCAACAAGGCGGCGGCAAAGGCGGACAGAGAGCAGCCTGCTTATGCTTCGGTAACGACGGCTGCCAGCTGCACTCCCGTGGTGGTAATTTCTCCCAGCATGAGTAAGACGGCAGATAAAGCTTCTTACATATCTGGAGAAGTGATTACCTACACCATCAATTATAAAAATACCAGTGGTACAAAAATTCAGGGCAATACAGTTGCCTCCGACTGGTCCATCGTGGCAGGTACTACGCCCATGTCGGCCATGTTCAACGCCGCTACCCAGGAAATTAATCTGGCAGCAGGCTATACCGGACTCGGCAAAGGCTGGACTTACACCTACTCTCATGGTACCAATGGCTTCATCAAAGGAACTTTTGACCTGCAGCGGTTCAACAGTACTTATTGCATTATCATGAGGCACAACGGAAGCACCTGGGTGGAAGCAAGATTCTTTGTAAACTTTGGAAGTATCGACATAAGCATATACAATATGCCCGCCAACACGCTAATCGGATCAGCGCTCAGTGTTCCTTTTGCGAACTCCAAGCCTCCTGTTTTTGATTTTCAGCTGCAGCTGAACAATGCTGATATTTTAATATGGGCAGGAGATCCCGGCGTTACGTTCGGAGCTATCCCGGCCGGAACGGTAACAGGTCTTCCTGTGCAGGCAGGATACGCCGGTGTTCGCGGACTGGCAGATCCGAGTACGGCGGCAAAACTGAGGAACTGGTATACGTACCTTGACTCTCAGTTCAATCTGCAGATGACCGATCCGATACCGGCGCAGCTGACGTATAATTCTGCCAGCAATGCCACGTACCAGGCTGTGAACTATACTGGGTCTAATGTGGCGGGTACGGTTACATGGCAGATCATTCCCGGGCCGGTATTGTACAACGACCAGATAAGCTTTGTCTGGAAAGGCACTATCAGCAATTGCTCACCTTCGATCACCAATACCGCTTTTGCCAAATTGCGGGGAATAAGTCCCGACCCTGCCGGAGCAGTAACAGTATCCTGCAATGGAGGAACCACGCCGGTGACGCTTCTGGATTTCAGCGGACGCTTCGTGGAGGCAACGGTTGTACTTCAGTGGCAGACAAGCAACGAAATTAATAATGCTTATTTTATCCTGGAAAAATCCGTGAATGGCATCGATTTCACCCCACTTGCTGTCGTTCCCGCAACTTCAGGCAACAGTGCTTTAAATAGTTACGAGTATAAGGATCAGCCGGCAGCAGCCGGCCTGAATTACTACAGGCTGAAGCAGGTCGACCTTGACGGAACAGCCTCATCCGGTAAAATAATTTCAGTCCGGGCGGCAGGAGAAGAAAAGATAATCGTTTATCCTAATCCGTTTATGGATGAAACGGAAATCGAAGTGCTGACTTCCGGAAGGGAACGGATTTCTTATTCGGTTAAAACGATGCTGGGAAATCTGGTAGCTGAGTCGCAGGTGGCTTATACCAATGAAAAGATCAGGCTTGGCTCAGGCCTTGCTGATGGAGTTTATATTCTGGAGCTGAATACCGGCAACGGCCTTAAAATTTTCAAGCTTGTAAAAACGAAATAAGGAAAGAATACCTTCCTCAGGAAAGTGTGTAGTTTGTGAAGCATAGCAGTCCTTTCGTATATTGAGCCTTCATTATGAAAGAAGATTCAAGATATCAGGCCGCAGAGATCGTTTCCCAAATTGTGGCAGACCGTTTTAATCAGCATCTGCTTCTGGCAGCCGAACGCGGGGAGAAAAACCTTGTGCCTGCCCCGGAATCTTCCGTGATCAGGAAGGTAATTGATTCCGCGTTCTGGGCAAGCCTTCGTAAAGAAGAAGGACATTCTCCCCGGATTTCCCTGGTGCTTCTTCCTCCCGAACAGGTTTCGAGACCACTGCTTTTTGATCAAAGGATGCCTTTATCGCCATCCGTGCTTACCAAGCTTTCTCCGGGCCTGGAACGTCCCGGCGTTCACCTGGGCATCTGGTCTGAAGAGGGTGAAATTTATATCTGGGGCACCACACTGGATATTCCCTACTATTGTTTTGTACTTGATGTCTCGGATCCGGCATTACTGGTCATCAAGCATCGTCGTCTTCATGGTTTTGGCAAGTTCGCCAATGTGGCGGTCCTTGCGGGTGACCAGGTGAAGATGGTGGATGAACAAAGCGGCTATTTGCCCGATACTCCTTCCCTGCTAAGGTCTTTGCTCGGATATCCCGAAGACGAAGCCTTGAATGTGCTTATTTACCTTTCTGTTTCCATGCGTGCTCACAAGCACGGAGGAACCTTACTGATCGTGCCTTCATCCGGCGAGTGGAAAGAGTCCATCATACATCCGATGAAGTATACGCTGTCACCTGCCTACTCCGGCATAAAAGAGCTGGTGCATAAAACCGAAGAAGAAAGAGGACAGGCTGAGTGGAAAAGCGCTATCAGGAAGGAGCTGGACAGCATTGCCGGACTGACGGCCATTGATGGAGCTACCATTGTCAACAAAGATTACGAGCTTCTGGCATTCGGTGCCAAGATTGCCAGCGCGGGTAATGGGGAACGGGTAAAGCAGATCTGCTCCTATGAGCCGATAGTCGGCGGAGAAGCTCAGATCGTAAATCCTTCCCACAGCGGAGGAACCAGACATCTTTCGGCAGCACAGTTTATTTACGATCAGCGCGATGCCATGGCCATGGTGGCTTCACAGGACGGACATTTTACTATTTTCACCTGGTCGCAGGAAAAAGGCATGGTGCAGGCACACCGAATCGATACCTTGCTTTTGTAAGTTGCTATTTAAATTTGAAAGCAAGTGCGATCGAATGTGCGCTAAGTCGTGTGCTGCGGTAATAATAGCTATAACGTATCTCGAAGGCATTCCATTTTTTTATCCCCAGAATTCCTTCTGCCGAAACTTTTCGCAGATTCAAGCCGATCAGCTGACTGCTCAGTGTGGAGAGGTCGTAGTCACTGGTATAAAATTCTTCCGATACGGTATGCTGCTGGTAGGGCGCAAAATATTTGACGCCCGACTGTGTATAGAACCGGTAGATGGGACCCAGCGATAAAAAGGGCGTGATCTTTACCGGCAGCTCAATAGTAAAAGTATGGGCTTTTAAATTCCAGGTGTCGAAATAGAATCTATAAAACGTGCGGATGATATAGCGGCCGGATAAAAAATAATTTGCACGGAAGCCCAGCGGGATCCTGAGTCTGGAAGAAGGCAGTTTTTCAATCGTAGTTCCTCCTCCTGCCAGATAAACCCTGTTAAAAGGAGTGCTCAGAAGGCCTTCCTGCAAACTCATATCAAGTAGGCCCGCCATCTGCATCCGTTGGTTGATTACCAGGGAATAGATCAGGGATGCGTTGTAGGAATAACGATGCGTGGTCCCGGTGAATGCATCCGGAATATTCCGCAGTTCGATTGGAAGAATAATTTTTCTGTTATCAAAAAATGCCTGAAGCTTAACAGTAATGCTGGCATTGTTGTCTTTTGAATCTTTGCTGAACGTAATTCCCGGTGCAATTGAGTTATAATCGAACTCTTTGGAGTAATAGCCGCTGAAACCTATCGATTTTCTTTTAGCGGTATTTTTGACGGTATACGAAACATTAGGATAAATTCTTCTTTCCGACCTCGATGCTCCTGAAATGGTAGAAGGATCGATGTTGTCGGAAGAGGCCGAGGTGTAAGAGTCAACGCCGGCCTGAAGATTTAAAATCCGCTCTCGTTCTTTTACGTCCTTTTTCACGAAACGAAGTTCGATCTGATTTGAAAAATCAGTCAACTTTTCGGTCCCGGTCCCGCCGGTTACGGCCGAATTATTTCCATCCTGGGTGTAATAGCTGCTGACAAAATTTACTTCATTCAGCTTTAGTTTCCGTGATTTATAAGAAGACGTGTCAGTTTCGACCGGCTCTTGTGCGAAAGCGGACAGGAGGGAAACATAAAAGGCGATAGCGGCCAGGGAAATTTTTCTCATAGTTATGAATCAGTTACATCCGCAGCCTCCGCTGCTCTTACCCCCGTTTCCACCGGAAGATCCCTCCCTGTAGAGCTGAAAATTCATTTCAGGATTTTCAACCCTTCGGGGCGATAGCTCCATTTCTGAATCGTTGAGGTAAACCTTCTGATATTCTTTGACGGAAACACAGGAGCTTAAACAGGTAAAAAATAGTAACGGGAGCCATAAAGCTAAAACAGGATTTTTGTACCTCTTCATATAAGTTTTATGTTGTTTGAAGTATACATGTTATTCTCTTCATCAATAATAACACAAGCCATCTGCCGGATCTGGTTGATCATGTCAAGTCCGGCCCTGACACCCATAACCATGACCGGCGTAGCCATGGCGTCTGCTATTTCTGCGTTCGGGCAAATGATTGTCACACTTTTGATGCCCGACACAGGAAATCCTGTTTTAGGATCGATGGTATGGGCATATTTTTTTCCTCCGATCGTCGCAAATTTTTCGTAATTGCCGGAGGTGGCTACAGACATATCGGTGAGTGTTAAGCATGAGTAAGGTTGTGAGGAAGCCGAAGGATCGGCAATGCCAATGGTATAGGGTTTTCCTCCCGGCTGCGTTCCCCATACGGTCAGGTCTCCCGCCGCATTAACGATGCCGCTTTTGACGCCTTTTTTCTGAAGCACTGCTTTTGCTTTTTCTGCCGCGTATCCTTTACCGATTCCGCCAAAGCCGATCCGCATACCCTTTTCTTTCAGGAAGACCGTTCTCTTTTCTTTATTTAATACGATGTTTTTATAGTTGATTAATCGTACCGCCTGTTTCGCGGTTTCTGCATCAGGCAGAGAGCTCATATGGATATCAAAATTCCAGAATCGTTTATCAAGAGAGCCATAAGTGATATCAAAAGCGCCCTGTGTCAGCTCTGAAATTCTGATCGAGCGTCCAATCAGATCAAAAACTTCTTCGTCAATTTCTACAGCACGTATTCCTGCGTAGCGGTTAATAAGATTGGTCTGACTGTTTTCGTCGAAAGTGGTGAATAGTTTTTCGATGCGGTGAATTTCGGCAATGGCATCCTCGATGCATTGATCACCCCATGCGGAGTCATCGGTGGCAACACTTATTTCGAAACGATTGCCCATGAGCTTAACGACACGTTTAAGCAAATGGGTCTCTGTTTCTATATCGTTTTCTGTGGAGTCGAGCCGCATCCTTTGAGCTGGTTGATGAACGTTTCGGCCTTCATACCTGTGTATCCCTGCCAGTCTTTCAGAACTTTTCCATCGGGGCTTAACAGGAGCAGACGCGGGAATATGCCATTGGAATTATATTTTTCAGCCAGGGTCTCGTTCTGCTTTTTAAGTTCATTGCTCAGTTGATTTTTTTTCTGCCGTGGGAAGTCAGCTTGCATGAGGATAAGGTTTTCTGAAGCATAATTCTGAAAAGTCTCGCTGTCAAGAACCTGTTTTTTCAGCTGCATGCATGTTCCGCACCAGTCGGAACCTGAAAAGTAAAGCAGGATAGGTTCGCCCGATACTTTCGACTCTCTCTGAGCGGCTTCAAAATTATTGGGCCAGGAATCGGAGAAGTCCATAAAGTAGATGAAAGAACCCAAAGGGAGCAGCAATAACAGAAAGTAAGCTTTTTTCATGCC
>JBJMLY010000278.1:0-4822 GCA_045805025.1 Cytophagaceae bacterium
ACCTTTGCATTTCCAGATGAGAAGCACCGGCTTCCCCTCTCAGGACAAATTTAAATTTATCGCTGTTGTCGAAGGTAAGATCGAAATCAGTGGTATATACAAGGTTGCTGTAATTAATGGAAGTGGACTTTACAGTACCCGGAATATCGCTGAGCCCGGCCAGGTTTCCGGCGATCCTGAAATATTTACTTTGAGTCAGATCCAGGCGTCCGCCATAGAAATACCGGTCAGGAATACTTGTAAAGTCGGTCTGACGTGTACGTCCGCCGTAAACTCTTATGCCAAGACTTTCGGCTCCTTTTTTGAAAGTCACTTTAGCTCTTGTATTAAATCCCTGCATACGCCATGCATTGCCTACGAAGAAATTTTCGTAATTAACAATATCTCTTCGGGTGCGGAAGGCTGTTGATTCGTATTTGCTTCCCATGAGATCTTCATTCCATAGTGTGTAAGGAGTATGGGTCAGGTAAATATCGCCGATATCATATTTTACCTGTTTGGCAATCAACCCTTCCAACTGCATTTGTCTGAACTGCAATGAAGCGCCGTCACCAAAGAATCCGCCGAATGCATTCCTAACCCGCAGAATCACTCCGCCTCTTAATACTTCATTAGGCTTGGCATATATACCGAGGTCAAACAATGTATAACCTCCCGAAGCTTTCATTTTGGAAGCCAGCTTTGTCTGGTCTGATAACCTGTCGTTCGTCACAAGGGCACGCCCCACCCCCGTAAAATATACATTCTGCGCTACTAAGCGCGCAGAAAGAACAACAGAAAAAAACGATACTGCAAGCGTTACTTTCTTAATCATCTTATACGTCTTTAAAAGAATACTTTAAATTCCATGGTTGCTTCATTACCCCTGAACTTATCCTGGGTGAAATTTTTATCTGAGAAATTAAACCAGCGGTTTCTCAGGTGCAGACTGGCACGTGTGTGAAAATTATAATCGATTCCAAGTCCATACCCATGACCAGTCTGATTAAGAGGTTTCCTATCGGCTCTTGCTATCGGTTTGTTGTTGGCATCAACGATCAGTTTACCGTTTGCATCTGCAAGTTCTGTCCGCTCGTTCCCCATCGCTTTTTCGATGCCACAAAAGCCGACAAGAGTAAGCTTCGGACTAAGACCGTAAAAGGCCATGAACTCCTCATAAAAATACCTCAGGAATGCTTTATCGGTAAAGACGGGAATCGGTGAGAAGGTTGTCTGGACCGAACTGATATTCGTATAGTTGGACAGGATCAGTTCTTTGTGCAGGAATCTGAGCTTATATTTAAGCTCAAGATCGGCTGAAGTAAATGATTTTTTGTAATTGATAACGTCATCGGTGATTGCCAGATTTTCAAAAGATCTTCTGAAGATCGAATGCAGACGATTGTAAGGACCGGCAAACCTCTGATAAAATGCAAACCTTGATCGGGTAATACCGTTCAGCCGGTGTTCAAACGTAATGCTGTTTGTGAAAGGCACCCTTGCAACAGTGTCCTTGCTATCCACCCCCTGAAAACCTGATCTTGCGCCGTTTCGGGTATCGCCTGCCAGATTTACTACTTCCTGAGACATCCCTAAATCGAATTTTATTTTCAATTTCCGGATATCCTTGAAGATAAATAAATTTATCCCTTGTCTGTTACTGGCGAGCTGACCAACATCGGTAAGCATACCATCATAATAGTTGATATAGAAATTATCAGGAACTGTAGTACTTGGCTTTGCCTGCTCAATGGAAGTGTTGTAAACAATACTGCTATTGTTCACTGCCTTTGGACCGATTCTATAGGTACTTATTTTGAATGGAAAACCCACCAAAGATTTTTTACCTGTAAACTCCAGGAATAAAGTTTCATTCCACTCTCTTTTATATTTGCTTACATTTTTTACTCCCGGTTTTGCATTATCCTTTACGCCTTTATTATAAAGACTGTTGAAAAAAGAGCCCATTCCGGCTTCCGTAAATATGCTGAACCTGTCAAATTCAAAACGTCCGTCGCCGGTAATGACAGTCTGACTGATACGATTATCTTCTACAAAAATTGTATCGGTGCTGCCGGGATCTTTCACAAATGGTTTGTAATTCACCTGCCCGCCGGTATATCCGAACTGATTAAAACAGTTAACCCCTATTTTATGGTCTCCCAGTCTTTTTTGAAGCTGACCTGCAAGCATATTCTGGGGATCACTGTTCAGGTAACTTTGAAAACCGCCGCTGGTATTGGTTTTACCATAGAGCAAAACTGCCTTTTCTATTCCCAAAGGCATATTGGTACCCTCAAGAATAAAACCCTGAGTGGCCTGCATTCCGAAACGCTGATCACGGGGAACATCACCGGTAGAATAATAAGAGTTATAACGACCAAAGTCCTGACCTTCCGGTTCCCATGGATATCGTTCGAACATATCGTCACGATACTGATACTGCCATAATGTAAAAGGACTTAACCGATACCAGTTTACGCCTCCGCCAGCAATCAATTTCATATGACCAAATCGTGTATCAGTTTCTCCTCTCATATTAAATATAACATAGAGATTACCTACGTGACCAGTAGTGTCTATCGTAAGACTCGTTGTTCTTTGAATAAAGTGATTGAATTGAAACTCCATGGCAAAGGATACCTTTCCTGGATTTCCTTCCATCATCAAACGCATCAATGGCTGCTGATAACCGTCATCGGCGGTAAGATTGATGGGGCTTGTCAGTCCCTGAGCCGAAGCATTGGGCAGATACCAAGACTGATTCATCCTTCGGAAATACGGATAAAATCTGGCATGGCCGGAAAAACGAATGCCTGTAAACCAATTCCTTTTGGACTTATTCATTTCCTGGCCGGAAAACGTGGTGCTTGGACCAACATTGGCTTTTCTGAGCGCTAACAATTGGCGTAAACTTAATGTATCCGAATCGTCAGCAAATACAACAGCAGGGCATAGAAACAGTCCCCAGACAAGTAATACAAAACTCCTTTTCAAAATTATAATCTTATTAGGTTTAAGGATCTTTATTCTCTTAATCTTGATTTAAGCCAACCTCATTTTGCTGCTCAAACCCTTATCGTAAGTTTTCAAAAAACAGATTCTAATTAAAAAGTCACTGGAGTATGCTAATTACACAATCAAAAACCAGCACACTTCTTGTAAAAAATTATTTACCCGAAAATAAATTATTCCTTCACAATTTTTTTCACGATCAGATCTTCGTCTGTGATCACTTCAAGATAGTACACTGCTGAAGCCAGCAGTGAAATATCTACATTCATGACACTGTCTGAAGAAACTGTATTTTCATATACCACCTGTCCGAGCGAATTCACAATTCTCACATGCGTTTTTTTATTACCGGTATGATCAAGAGCCACCACGAATGTTCCATTGTTAGGATTCGGGATTACCTGAACCGTTCCAACCATATTGGATACGGCTTTAATCATGCTGTAATAGACGCTTCCGTCTACATCATATTGTGCAAGTCTGTAATACGTGACACCGGAAGCAAGGTTTTGATCGGTGAAAGAATATTGCTGTATCGCTGAAGTATTTCCGGCAGCATTCACTTTTCCGATACCTGTGAAAGAAATTCCGTCAGAAGATTTCTCAACCAGGAAATACAAACTGTTTTTCTCACTGGAAGTAGTCCATGTCAATAAAGCGTCCGAACCTTTTTTCGTTGCATCGAAGTTTACCAGTTCCACTGGCAGTG
This sequence comes from Cytophagaceae bacterium, assembly GCA_045805025.1. Classification (GTDB taxonomy): domain Bacteria; phylum Bacteroidota; class Bacteroidia; order Cytophagales; family Cytophagaceae; genus DATMOV01. Next base: position 3,704 of record JBJMLY010000278.1, read on the forward strand.
GACAGCCTGGTGTTACTTTCACAGAAGTGGTAAGAGGGCAGGAGTTCAAATGTATCAGCTGCAGGTTGTCCAGATAAAAGTCATCACCGTTGGTTGAACCAAATACGGCGATATCCGTCAGCGAGATGGTTGGAGAAGTGGTGGTCGCCGTAAATGTATAGCTCGCCTGCAGCCATCCACCGTAGTTGGCGGTGGTAATATCGCCGCTGCCTGAAATCAGCGTACCGTTGGCAAAAGTCGTTCTTAAAGTAGCCTTGTTCGGGTGGTTGCTGCCTTCCGCATACCAGTATGAGAATGTATAGGTTTGCCCGGCGACAATTCCGTAGCTGGCCAGGGACAGATTAAATACAAGAGCATTTCCATTCTTATTCCCGTCGGCAATGTAATATTGTGTGCCGCTCTGGGCAGGCAACGCTGTGAAGAATGTACAAAGCTGATTTCCTGCTGTTCCGATTTTGTAATATCCTCCCGGATCAGGTGTTGTTCCATATCCACCGCCATTGGCTGTAAATCCTCCGGACATTCCGGTTGGCAAGCCAGACTCAAAGCTACCACCGGTCAGCAGATTGGATCCAGGAATTAAGACCTGGCTTGTTACCGTATAGGTGGTTGCTACAGCCGGCGTTACAGAAATGCTGGCCGTGGTTTGTCCGCCAGGCGACCAGCTGTAAGTAGGTGACCCGTTCAAAAGATTGGAAGCGGTAAGAACAACGGCAGGGCCGGTATTGCAATAATTAAGATCCTTGTCGTCCCCATTGATCTGCACCGGTCCCAGCACTTTCATAATCGTTGTGGAAGTAGCGCCGGTATTGTCTTTTATAATCACGGTATGATTTCCTTTCGTGAGATTATTATAGGTAGTGGTGGCTGTAAAGGCACTTCCATCCATACTGAATGTGTAAGGAGGTGTTCCGCCTACGCCGCCTACGGTAAGAGAACCGTTTACAGGGTTACAGCTGGCATCTACGCCGGCATTGGTACTTCCAAGCTTGACAGCATTCAGGAAAGCATTCACAAGAGTCAGGTATTCCGGACTTTGTGAGCCAAGTCCACCGTTGTTGACGGAGTTGCCGCTTGGAGAACCGCCGATGGTCGTATAAACACCGCCTACAGAAGAAC
>JBJMLY010000279.1:0-5265 GCA_045805025.1 Cytophagaceae bacterium
CGGCTAAAATAGAGAATAGAAATACTCCCAAACCCGAGCCGGCACCAGCGCCTGCGCCTGTCGCCCCTCCGGATTCCGTAATTTCACCCGATACCGTGGAATCGCATGACCGTATCCAGAAAAAGCCCGAAATCAAAGCTATCAGAAGAGTATTGAACTTCCATAAGAAGCCTCTGATAACATAATTGCGATTTCCCGGTTAAGATCCCTTATTATATTGGCCCATACAGTTGCCCATATATGAAAACTTATTAATTTTAGGGATAACATTTTTTTGCCACCGTGGAAAATACAGAGAAACTAGCACTTGTACAGGACGACCCCTGGCTCGAACCTTATTTACAGGACCTTAATGCAAGACTTGACCGCTATAAAGCAGCGCTCAAAGGAATTACAGATGCCGAACAAAGCCTCATGAATTTTGCTCAGGGGCATAAATATTACGGCATCAACTTCAGCAAAGAGAAAAACGGATGGTTTTACCGCGAATGGGCACCCGCTGCCCATCAGCTTGCTCTGGTCGGCGATTTCAACGACTGGAACCGGGAAACCCATAAGCTTCAGCGAAATGAACGGGGAGATTGGGAGATTTTTCTTCCCTTTAGCGAATATAAAGACCGCTTCCAGCATGGAAGCAAAGTCAAAGTACATATCACCACACAAAAAGGAGGCTTTGACAGAATACCGGCCTACATCACCAAAGTAAGTCAGGATCCTAAAACCTACGATTTCAGCGGACAGCTCTGGTTTCCGGAACATCCTTTTCAATGGACCGATTCAGGCTTCGATCCGGCCGATGCTGCCAAGGAACCTTATATCTATGAGGCTCATACAGGTATGGCCCAGGAAAAAGAAGGCGTCGGCACCTATAGGGAATTTGCCGATAACATCCTGCAGCGCATCAAAGATCTTGGCTATAACACGATTCAGCTGATGGCTGTAATGGAGCACCCTTATTATGGATCTTTCGGATACCATGTATCCAACTTCTTCGCTCCCTCCTCCCGCTTCGGCACTCCCGAAGACCTGAAATCCCTGGTCGACAAAGCACACAGCATGGGACTCACCATGATCATGGATATCGTCCATTCACATGCCGTGAAAAATTTTGCCGAAGGACTTAATGAATTTGACGGATCAGACCATCAATATTTCCATCCCGGAGGAAGAGGTTATCACACGGGTTGGGATTCCAAACTCTTTGATTACGGAAAATGGGAAGTGAAAAAATTCCTGTTGTCGAACATACGCTACTGGCTGGAAGAATTCCATTTCGACGGATTCCGTTTCGACGGGGTAACATCCATGATGTACTTCCACCATGGCAATACCAGCTTCGACCATTACGATAAATATTTTAAGACCGATGTAGACTGGGATTGCCTCACCTACCTGCAACTGGCGAATGAGCTCGTGCACCAGTGCAGGAAGAACTCCATCAGCATCGCGGAAGACGTCAGCGGTATGCCCGGACTCTGCAGAAAGAATCTGGAAGGAGGTCTGGACTTCGACTTCCGCCTGGCCATGGGTATTCCCGACTACTGGATAAAATTACTGAAAGAAAAGTCGGACGAAGAATGGAACATCCATGAACTATGGCATGTGTTGAACAACCGCCGCTGGAAAGAAAGAACCATCGCCTATGCCGAGTCGCACGACCAGGCCATGGTGGGCGATAAAACAATCGCTTTCTGGCTGATGGATAAAGAGATGTATTACCACATGACCGTGGATGATCAGAATATGATCATTGACCGCGGTATCGCGCTGCATAAAATGCTCCGGCTTTTCACCATTTCCATGGGCGGAGAAGGATACCTGAATTTTATGGGCAATGAATTCGGGCATCCTGAATGGATCGACTTTCCAAGACAGGGCAACAACTGGAGCTACAAATACGCAAGAAGACAATGGAGTCTGGCCGACAGCAAGAATCTTAAGTATAAGTACCTGCTCGGCTTCGACCGCGATATGATCAATGCTATGAAGGAAAATCATGTTCTTTCCGCGATTCCCTCAAAACAGCTGAATATGGATGAAACCAATAAGGTGATCATCTTTGAAAGGAACAACCTGATCTTCATTTTCAACTTCAGCATCAGCAATTCTATTTTCGGATACCGCTTCAAAGTACCGGAGATGGGCAGCTATAAAATCATCCTAAACTCCGACCGCAAGGAATACGGAGGCTTTGGTCGTGTGGACGACACAATCGAATATAAAACTGACGAACTCAAAGGCCTGAATCTCTATATCACGAACAGAACAGCTCTGGTACTGAAGAAAATTAGCTGATGGTTGCAAGTTTACTGTTGACTATTGACTATCGACCGTATACTTTTTTACCCAACCACCAAGCTACCACCCTGTTTTAGTCTTAATAAATGCCGTCAATTCAGCGGCATTTTTTTTATGCTGCGCTACATTCGGGTGCCAGTCGCATCCATAGCCCAGGCTTCCCTGAGGGGAAAGTGAGAACATATAAACTTTATTGTCGCCTTTGTCATTCATCTGAGTGATTACAGCCTTCAGGAATTTTTTAATAGTGCTCAGGGATTTTGTGCCCTGCGGCCAGGAATCATTCATCATGGAACCATTCAGGCAAATAATATGGGCATTAGGATAATTGCTCCTGATCGTGCCTATAAATTTTATATAGGTCTGCACCCATATGGCTGAATCGGGATTTGAATGCGCAAAATCATTCGTACCTAAATTAATCACCACCACATCGGGCGTATATTTTTTAAAATCCCATTTGATGTCCGGATTCGAAGCGAAGATCCTGTCGTAGAGCATCGGCATGGTTTCATCGGTGCTTTCATCGTAATTTCTATAGAGCCCTTTTCCCGAAAATGGCACCGCCACATATTCCGCATTCAGATTTCGTGCTGTAATCGCGCCGTAAGCCATGTAGTTATTCTCTGTGGAAGCAGAAAATTTACAATCTTTATCTGCTCCTTCGTTACCATATCCACAGGTAATGGAGTTTCCTATAAACTCGATCTTTCTTGTTTGTGCTGCTGCCGGCAAATCCAGAAGTTTTTTATCTTTCCCGAGTATAAAACCCCGGAAGTCTGCCTCCCCGATCAGCGCTTCTGTCCTTTTGAATATCTCAATGGTATGAACCGAATCGGAAAGCGCTTCGACCTTATAGATCTGTTTGCCGTCTTTTTGACATTTCACCACCTGAATTTTTTTGTTGTCAATAATCAGGTTAAACCAGTTCGCATTCGCTTCTCCCGTGGGAGCTTCGCCGCTGGCATAATCGTTCAGCAGGACTTCGCAGTGGGAACCTTGAAAAGAAGCTTTGATAGAAACACCAGACCAGGCAAAGCGTGGAGCTTTGGGATTACTGAAATCAATCCGTCCTGTATATTTAATCTTCGGATCATCGGCGCTGATGTGTGAAAGAGCTTCTTTTTTCTTATGCTGTGCATTCAGCGTTAACGAGAAAAAAAATAACACAAACAGACAAATTCTATTTTTCATTTTCTTTTGAATTTTTAGTATTGGCTAAATAGGACATATTTCTTTTGATCCATTCTTTTTTCTTGAGAATGTACGGAGTAGGTTTTACCGGCGACCACTTAAGAGGATTGGGCAAAATGGCGGCAATAAGCGCTGCTTCATCGCGGCTGAGCTTCGAAGCCGGTTTTTTAAAGTAATATTGAGAAGCAGCCTCGGCGCCATAGACGCCATTTCCCATCTCGATCATGTTGAGGTAAACTTCCATGATCCTTTCCTTTGACCAGCATACTTCGATCAGAAACGTAAAATAGGCTTCAAAGGCTTTACGAAGCCAGGATCTTCCGGGCCAGAGAAAAACATTTTTAGCGACCTGCTGACTGATCGTACTTGCCCCACGAGTGCTGACTTTCTTCTTTCTTTTTTTATTGTTATGCTGATAGGCCTTTTTAATGGCTTCGATGTCAAACCCAAAATGCTTCAGGAAAAGCTGATCTTCTGAAGCCATCACGGCCAAAGGAAGATTCGGTGAGATGTGCTCAATACTTTCCCAGTCTTTTCTGAACTTCACATGCTGTTTGGGATCAGAGATCTGTTCAAAAAAACGGATAACCATCAAGGGAGTAAGCGGAGGAGGCACAAAACGGTACAGCACGACAAGAATAATACTCCAGCTGATAAAAAACAGGATCAGCAGCCGTGCAATACCGACTATTTTTTTCAATGCCCTTCTCATCCGCAAGAGACTTCCTGCAAAAATAAGAGATTGAAAATGATTTCAACCTGTCATCTGCTAAATTTAGACGGGTGAACCCATAAATTGCAGAAATGCGAAGTAGCCTGCACAAATAAATTTCGTACGGGCACCTCTATGTGCACCCATTATGCCTGTATAGGGCTTGTTTTATCGATAAGCACGTCTCTGAATTCAGGATGATTTTCGATAAAGCCTTGTACAAAGGAACAGGAGGCTTTTATTTTAATATTGTTCTTTCTGGCAAAATTCAGTGCAAAATCAACCACTCTTCCCGCAATGCCTTGTCCTCTCAGGTTTTTAGGCACAAACATCAGTTTATAGTCCCAGATATTGTCGGTAATCTTTTCATAACTGAGGTTTGATTCCTTTCCCGCTACTTCAGTAAAAAATTTATTGTATTTACTGTCGTGTTTTATATTAAAATTCATTTTTATATCCTCCTAAAATTATATATTGGTACTTATAATAGTAACATAGCTTAAACTTATTTTGTTAAGCAAATACTGTTTATTTATTAAAAGCCTATTAATAGTATTATGAAGATCAAAATTCTGCTTTTCTTTTGCCTGTCCGTCTTACTCTATGCCTGCTCTCCTTCGACGGAGTCTCTGATACTTGCCTCGAAAAACAGCATCGACAGCGCGAAATTCGAGCAAGCCATTGACTATGCCGACAGGGCAATCAAGCAGGACCCAAAACGGTATGAGCCTTATAACCTGAAAGCCGTCGCTCTCTTCAATATGCATAAAAATACCGAAGCGATGGAAAGTGTCAACAAAAGCATAGCTCTGAATCCTGCCGACTACAAGCCTTACTTTAACAGAGGAAATATCAATGCAGCGCTGAAAAACGATAAGGAAGCACTCAAGGATTACAACAATGCGCTGAAATATGACTCTGCCAACCACGACCTTTTCAACAACCGGGGGCTGGTTCAGTTCAACATGAAAAACTACCAGGCGGCCATTGAAGATTTCAACAAAGCCATCACCTACGATCAGAAAGATAAGAACTCGTATTACAACAGGGGTTTTATCAAA
>JBJMLY010000280.1:0-2810 GCA_045805025.1 Cytophagaceae bacterium
ATTTTTTCTTCGGCCGTATATTTTTTCCAGATGTTGAAGGCTTCGTGATCGGGCTCCAGGCCTTCGGATTTGTCGCCTCCGAAAACGGTTACATAAATTCTTTCTTTAGGAAGGTTATAAACCTGCGTCAGCAACTCCCATGACCACTGGATCGCTTCTTCTTTGAAGTAATCGCCGAATGACCAGTTGCCCAGCATTTCGAACATGGTGTGGTGATAGGTATCCAGTCCCACTTCTTCCAGATCGTTATGCTTTCCCGAAACTCTCAGACATTTCTGTGTATCGGCGATGCGTTTATATTTAGGATTTTCATTTCCCAGAAAATAGTCCTTGAACTGGTTCATACCGGCGTTGGTGAACATCAGCGTAGGGTCATTCTTTACGACGATCGGCGCGGAAGGCACGATCTGGTGCTGCTTTGATTTGAAAAATTCAAGAAACTTCTGCCTGATTACTTTCGACTCCATGATAGTTTGATTTAACCTTCTTCTGATCTTAATATTGAAACGAGAAGGTGATTTTTTTGTAAAAACACGCTAATTTTCCGTTTTAATCGTTATTTTACAAGCCGCAAATTTAGCATAAAATAGGCATATTTGAAGAATGGCCAGAATAAAATATTATTACGACACCGAAACCTGCAAGTATGAGCGCGTGAGAGTCTCTACGGTGGATGTTATTATCAACACCGCAGGCTTTTTGTTCGTGACACTGGTCTTCGCTGCGGCCCTGGTGCTTGTTTATACCAAATACTTTCAGTCGCCCCGTGAAGCCTTGCTGGAAAAGGAGAACCAGGAGCTTGCACTTTACTATGACCTGCTGAGCAAGGAAATGGATCAGGCCAATGAAATGGTGGCTGTGCTGAGAGAGCGCGACGACAATGTATACCGGATTATTTTTGAAGCAGAGCCGATCCCTCTCTCTGTGAGAAATTCAGGCGGCATCCGCATGAATAAATACAAAGACCTGCTGAATAAGGGTCTGGAGCGGGAAGAACTTATCCTCAGCACCATCGACAAGATCGAAAAGCTGAAGAAAAAGATGTACGTGCAGAGCAAGTCGTACGATGAGATCGTGAAGATGGCCAAGAGCAAATCGCAGATGCTGGCCAGTATACCCGCCATACAGCCGGTGCCGAATAAAGAGCTGACCAGACTGGTATCCGGATTCGGCATGAGAATACACCCGATCTATAAAGTGAAGAAGATGCATACGGGCGTCGATTTCTCCACGCCGCGAGGAACACCTGTGTATGCGACTGGTGACGGTGTCATCATCACCGTCGCAAAAAATCCTGGTGGTTATGGAAACGAGATCGAGATTGATCACGGCTTCGGTTACGTCACCAAATATGCCCACCTGGACCGCTTCAACGTGAAGTCCGGACAAAAAGTAAAACGCGGTGAGCTGATCGGCTATTCAGGAAACAGCGGCGCCTCTACCGCTCCTCACCTCCACTATGAAGTCATCCACGATGGCAAGAAGGTCAACCCGGTCCATTACTTCTACAACGACCTCGGACCAGCCGAATACGAGAAGATCCTGGAGCTTGCTGAAATCGAGAATCAGTCGCTTTCGTAGGATTTAGGAATTGGGATTAGGATTTAGAAGCCTCGCCACAGTTCGTGTCCTCACAAACGGAATTGTGCTCAGTGAATGATGTTGCTGGAAACACCAACAACGGCGAAATGACAATCTGAACGTTGAGACTTTGTAACCGATCAAAGAATCGAGCTTTAAATGAAGCTGAATGAAGAAGCCGGCAAACGCTAAGGTGAAAAAAATGAGATTAATTCTACAAACACGTTAATAAATGAGATTAGGGATAATATTAATTTTTAGCGCATTCTTTATTGCTGGCGGCTATTCACAGGAGATAAAAAAAGAATATTACGAAAATGGTTCGGTAAAAATCGAGTACACTGAAGTCAATGGAAATCCCGATGGTCTGGTAAAACTCTATTATGAATCGGGTGAATTGCAAGGCAAGTTGAATTTTTCAAACGGCAAGCAGAACGGTGCGTCCCTTATCTATTATAAGTCTGGCGCATTGATGAAGCAAATAAGTTATCTGGACGGCAGGCAGGTTGATACAATGAAAATATTTTACGAATCCGGACCTCTTCAGGAAATATCCATCGTAAAAAATGGCAAGAAAGAGGGTAACTATGTCTCCTATTATGAAAATGGCAATTTACGCATGAAGGGATTTATGAAGGAAGGAAAGTTACATAGCTATTGCGAACATTATGGAGAAGACGGCAAGCTTACGAAGGAAGGTGAATACTATTACGGCAAGCCTGTTGGAACATGGAAGGAATATAACGGGATCGGTGTCACTCAAAAACAATACGAAGAGGCGCCCAAAGACGGACCTGTCAAAACCGGTAAAATTCTAACGCTCAAATCCGATGATTTTCAACTGAGCTATCCTGATTCCTGGACCCTTTATCCTGCCAAAAACCAGGCAGTGAAATTCCTGGCCTTTCTGCCAACCACAGAGGATCACTTTAAGGAAAATCTGACTATTGTAATTCAGCCTATAAACAATAACTACAAAAATCTTGATGAATTTACTGACTATGCGAACGCAGCACTTCAAAAAAGTTTCAAAAATTACGCGATAGTTTCAGACCTGAAAGGGAAAAATAAAAACTACGAGTACAGAGATATTGTTTACACTATGGTAACAGAGCAGGGAAATTCAAGCTTACCTTTAAAATTCTGGACCAGGTATTTTATTATTAAAAAAATCACTTACCAGATTACCCTTGCCTCCGAAGAGGCCTGCTATGAAGAATTAATTACTG
>JBJMLY010000281.1:0-9017 GCA_045805025.1 Cytophagaceae bacterium
TAAATCATCATAGATAGATTCAGAAACTTATATCCTATAGAATCCTTTCTGATTATAAAATAAAGAAGCAGGGTGCAAATACAGAAATTAATCACAGCACCGGCAAGCGGCACAAAAATGATATCGTAAACAGGATGAAATTCCAACTTTGAAAACACCAGCAGCACTGGGATCAACAGATAAATGAATGCCGATGGAACCTTACGCACGAAAGATTCTACTGCTTCCAGGTTATTGTATAGATAAAAAGCCATATAGCATCCGGAAAACAGGAAATCTGCCTGCATTAAAAAAGGGGAAAGGAAATATTGGGCTACGGCAGGGTACTTATAATGAAAGACGCGCATCACGCTTCCGAGTGCTATGGCGCAAACCCATATGAGTATTTTTTTCATTCTTCGTATGCGCAGAAAAACAACAGGCCATAGTAAATAAAACTGCTCTTCCACTGCCAGCGACCATGTATGAGAAACAAGCCAGCTCTCTCCCCAGGGAGCAAAGTCCATCAAGTAAATCCCTGCACTTAAAAACATAAGCGGGGAAATGCCTAAATCCAAAAAATAATTCAGAAGTATTATTACAAACAGATAGAAATAAAAGGCGGGAAAAATTCTTAAAGCTCTCCTGATGTAAAATGCTTTCAGATCTATATGCCCTGTTTTACTCCTTTCCTTCAGCAGCAAATAGGTTATCACCAGCCCGCTGATGACAAAGAATATCCGAACACCCAGATCTCCCAGTGAAAAATTTTTAAGTATTGTTTGCATCCAGTCCGGGATCGAACTACTGAAAGTAAGATGGGCGATCATGACAAGCACTATTGAAATAGTCCTGAATCCATCCAGCGAAGGAATGCGCCCTTGGGTTAACATATTTTAAAGGATTAAATTAAAATATTTTTTACTGAAAGAGTCGAAATAAGAGGCCTTCCATTACTTAAGGAAGCGGGTTGGATTCCCAACCACTTTGCTGTTGTCGGGTATATTTTTGATAACGACCGCTCCAGCTCCTACCGTTACATTCCTTCCTATTTTAATTCCCTGCTTCACAACAGCCCCTGCTCCTATAAAAGAATTTTCCCCTACCTCCACATTGCCGGCAAGTATGCACCCCGGAGCCAGATGTGAAAACTTACCGATCCTGCACTCATGCTCCACAATCGCTCTGGTATTGCAGATAACTCCATCGCCTACCTCGGCCATTGAATTCAGGACAACGCCAGCTCCTATCATCACGCCGCTTCCAATCCTGGAGTTTCCAGAAATAATGGCAGAAGGATCTATTGCATTGAGCGGAAGCTTTTGCACAGAAAGCATTTCGAAAATTTTCCTTCGCACGTTATTGTCCCCGATGGAAATAAAATAATCCAGCTCCTTTAATTTTCCGGAAATACTTTCAGAATCTTCCAGACCCAGGTATTCCAGATGAAAAGGATTGGCCGTAACACTCTTCTGATCGCAATATCCTGAGACTTTTCTACCCATGCGCATAAAGATCTCATACACGACATAAGCGTGGCCCGAATATCCTATTAATATAACATCTCTGTTCATTATGCTGATTTAATAATGCCCATACAAAGACATAGACATGGCTAACTGTAATATTTATCAATGATGTAATTAGGACGATTTCTGGCAGCATCAAGACTTCTCCACACATATTCGCCGATAATCCCTAAAGCGATCATCTGAAAGGAAGAGACGAACAAAAGCACCACCATCATACTGGACCAGCCTTCCAGGTGAATATAGTTAAAGAACCTTGCCACCAGAATAAAAATTCCGTAACACATGGCAATGAAACCCATCACCAAACCTATAATGGAAATAAGCCTGATTGGGAAAAAAGAAAACGCCACAAAAGAATCTATAAACATTTTGATCTTTTTAGCCATCGTCCACCTGGATTTGCCAATCTCTCTCTTACGCCTCAGGTATGGAATACTCACATAGTCAAACCCAAGCCAAGTCAGCAGGTATAAAATATTCGTGTTCTTCTCGTTCATTTTCATTACCTCTTCCTTTAGCTGTCTGTCAAAAAGCACCAGATCGAAACCGCCCGGAGGAACATTCTTTAAAGCAAATTTCCTGATCAGGAAATGGTACGTATTGGAAAATAATTTCTGAAAAAATGATTCTTCGCGATCCTGTCTGTTCGCAATAACAAGCTTTACACCTTTCTGCCAGTAATCAAACATTTTGGAGATAAGCTCGGGGGGGTCCTGAAGGTCGGCAGCCAATACTACATTGCAATCTCCGCTGGCAACAGTAAAGCCTGCAAGAATTGCATTAAAAGCGCCGGCATTAGAAGCCAGTTTGAGAATTTTTACTTTGCCGGGATACTGTTCTTTGAATTTGAGTAATTCGGCCAGGGTACCGTCTTTCGATCCGTCATCTACAAATACGTATTCAAATTCCGTTCCTGCAGGAAACCCTTTTTCGTTCCCGATCAGCTCTTTACTGGTAACTGGTATATTACCTTCGTTGAAATAACAAGGTATGATAACGGATATTTTTGACATAGAAAATCGTCTTTCCGAAAGACTGCAATCAATTTATAAATAACTATGAACTATCCCAAATCAGCTTGCCTAAGCATGCCTTTTAAAAAATTCCCTGATTTTCCCGGCCACGTAGCTTACTTCATCTTCCTTCATGCCGATGTAAAGAGGAAGACTTAAACATGTATCCGCAATTTTCTCAGCCAGGGGAAAGGTTCCCTTACTAAAGCGGAGATCCTGATAGGCCTTTTGCAGATGGGGTGGAACAGGATAATGGATCAGTGTATCAATACCCTGCTGGCCCAGGTATTGCTGAAGAAGATCTCTTTTTTCTGTTCTGATCACATAGAGATGATATACATGAGTGGCATCTTTGGCCTGGTATGGAAGAATCAGATCGCCCAACTCCTGCAACTGCTGTGTATACCATCCTGCAATTTTCTGTCTCTCCTGTGTCCAGGCAGAAAGATGCTTTAATTTTACAGAAAGAATTGCCGCCTGTATTTCATCCAGCCTTGAGTTGATGCCTCTGACTTCGTTGTAATATTTTTTCTCCGAACCATAGTTCCTGAGAGTGCTTATTCTCAGGGCCAGCGATTCATCATCCGTCGTTACGGCCCCGGCGTCGCCCAATGCACCTAGATTTTTTCCGGGATAGAAGCTTGTTCCGCTAAGAGCACCGAAACTCCCTGTGAGCTTCCCCCTGAAAGATGCGCCTTGCGACTGCGCATTATCTTCCACCACAAAGAGCTTGTGTTTTGGGGCTATTTCCATGATTTTGTCCATTTCACATGCCTGTCCGTACAAATGCACAGGCATAATGACTTTCGTACGTGGCGTAATCTTTGCTTCTATTTTGAGTGGATCGATGTTATAAGTCCGGATATCTGGCTCTATAAACACCGGTGTCGCACCCACCGAAGAAACCGCAAGAACCGAAGCAATGTAGGTGTGGGAAGGAAGAATCACCTCATCCCCGTATTTTACATCAAGTGCTTTCAGAGAGAGAATAAGCGCATCCAGGCCATTCGCTACACCAATACAGAATCTCGCTCCATTATATACAGCATATTCATGCTCAAAATCTTTCACATGCTGCCCCAATACATACCATTGAGCATCAAAGACCTTCTCAACAGCCTGCATCACCTCTTTCCGTATCTGTTCATTCGTACTTTCAAAAGATAAGAAAGGTATTTTCATGGAATTTATTTATGCTTTACGGTTATACGAATTCGACAGGATATGGGTGGAAGCACCATAATTGTATTTCAGCTTTTCCCAGGTTTTAATAACCGCCCGATTGGTCGACTGCGTACTCATATAAATAGCCTGGGCGCCCGCTTCGCGCAAGTGATAGGTCATTTCGGATATTAATTTTACATACCAGCCCCTGTTTGTTGCGGACGAAACCGTTGACAAGACCATTTTTGAAACCGGAAAACCGATTTCTTTCCAGAGGGTCTTATTGTAGTTGGCGGTAAGAAATGAATCCACTTTCACATTCTGGGCGCCTGGAACCAGTACAATATCGCAAAAGCCTTTGATCGCTTCTTCTACATACCTGGCCAGAAAAAGATCGGCTATTTCTTTCGAGAATACCGCATCGGCATGAAAACGGTCGTAATCATTTCTCATGACCGAGGCTACAGTGCGCAAGCCCGCAATATCTTCTTCACGGGCACGGCGCACATCAAATCTTTCATAACTATACGAATCCAGAGCACTATTGAAATAGGTAAGCCTTGTTTCCGTCAGCTTAAAGCCGCTGGCCGTTAAAGCCTGTATCAGAATAATATCTTCCGAAGGAATTTCGATAAAAACATACTCAGCGCCCAAATTCCGTAGCTCCTCGTTAAGCCTGCAGCATGCCTCTTGTAAGATTTCAAAAGAGCAATCGTAAAGTACATAATGCAGACGAAAAGTCTGCAATGAAAAGAAGCCTGTATCCCATGATAAAAAGCGGAGGTAAAAATGAATGCTGAAATCCTGAACCGATATGGTAATAATTCTGTGATCAGTGCTTATGCCGTCCCAATCCTTGATTTTGCCGATCTCGATCTGAACCAGCTTTTCTTCCTTAATCTGCCTGATAAAGTTAACGGGAGAATAATAATAGAGCTTCCCTTTTCTGGATTCTATTAGCTGAGGGATCGATTGCTCCATAAGTAAGTTCTGATCAGTCAATTCGGTTAGACAGGTCCCATTTTTTTGAATTCTTCATAATCACGGATGTAATCCTTTTCATCAAAAGGCATGGAAGCCAGGCTCATCATGACGGCACTGTGGGAAAACTGGATAACATGCCAGTACATGGGCGGTATATAAAGCCCGATATGGGGATTTTCAAGTATATGTACAGTGGTCTCTCCTTTCAGGTCTTCGTTGGTAACAACAATTTTTCCCGAAACAGGAATAAGAATCTGCTCAAGTTTGTGGTGGGCATGCCGGCCTCTCGTGACCATCTGGGGAGTATAATAACTCCAGAAAACTCTTTTGATCTCAAAGGGAATATTCTTCTGGCTCTCTACCACTGTGAGATAGCCGATATCTGACGATCCGAAGGATTGAAATTCTATCAGATGAGGTTTTAATTCCCCGCTCATCAGACCTGCATTAATTCTTTGTGTACTTCCTTATATACTCTTTCAATTCCTTCACGAAGGGCAATGTGGTGCTTCCATCCCAGGGAATGCAGAAAGGAAACATCCATCAGTTTTCTGGGAGTTCCATCGGGTTTTGAAGAATCGAATTTCAGCTGCCCGGTATAACCCACAATATCTTTAATCAACAGCGCTAAATCTTTAATGGAAATATCTTCTCCTACTCCAATGTTCACAAAGCTTTCTCCATTGTAATTCAGCATCAGAAAAAAACAGGCGTCTGCCAGATCATCCACATGAAGAAATTCCCTCATAGGCGTTCCTGAACCCCACACTTCCACCGCAGGCAGATTCTGAATTTTAGCCGTATGAAATTTTCTAATGAGCGCCGGCAGCACGTGTGAATTATTGAGGTCGTAATTGTCATTGGGCCCGTAGAGATTGGTGGGCATAGCCGAAATATAGTTGCATTTGTATTGACTCCGGTAAGATTCCACCATTTTAATGCCCGCAATCTTGGCTATGGCATATGGCTCGTTCGTAGATTCCAGCTTTCCCGACAAAAGGTATTCTTCCTTCAAAGGCTGTGGAGCCATTTTAGGATAGATGCAGGAAGAGCCTAGGAATAAAAGTTTCTTTACACCTGAGAGGTATGCATGATGAATAATGTTATTCTGGATCATCAGGTTCTCATAAATGAACTGAGCCCGGAAAGTATTATTGGCATTAATTCCTCCTACTTTGGCAGCGGCGACAAATACATAATCGGGCTTTTCCCGGGCAAAAAAATCGCGCACCGGCGACTGCTCTTTCAGATCCAGCTCTTTGGATGTTCTGAGCACGAAATTATCATATCCTTCTTTTTTTAGCCTGCGCACGATAGCAGAACCTACCATCCCGTTGTGACCAGCGACATAAATTTTAGCCCCTTTTTCCATGCTATTCGTGGTAGTTCATGATTGCATGACCACCCTGCTTTAAAAATTCATCTCTTTTGAAAAGCTCTACATCAGAGCTTACCATGTCTTTCACAAGAGCCTTTAAGTCGTATTTCGGTTTCCACTTTAGCTTTCTGTTGGCTTTGGAAGGATCGCCTATGAGCAACTCCACTTCCGTTGGCCGGAAATAAGCGCTGTCTACTGCCACAACAACCTGTCCTTTTTTTACCTGGTATGCCGGATTTTTGCAGGATTTCACAACGGCTGTTTCCTTCACACCTTTTCCTTTAAACTCCAGCTCGATCCCAACTTCTTTAAATGCCAGAGTCACAAAATCTCTTACGAGGGTTGTAACGCCGGTAGCAATAACGAAGTCTTCGGGAGTTTTCTGCTGCAGCATAAGCCACATAGCTTCCACATAATCTTTAGCGTGCCCCCAGTCTCTTTTGGCATCCATATTCCCAAGGAATAATTTATCCTGAAGACCCAGAGCTATGCGCGCAACGGCGCGGGTAATTTTACGGGTTACGAAAGTTTCCCCTCTTAATGGAGATTCGTGGTTAAAGAGAATCCCATTGACCGCAAACATATTATAAGCCTCCCGGTAGTTGACCGTAATCCAATAGCCGTAAAGTTTCGCTGCCGCATATGGAGACCGGGGATAAAAAGGTGTTTTCTCCGACTGAGGAACCTGCTGGACCAACCCGTATAATTCCGAGGTTGATGCCTGATAGATTTTTGTTTTCTTCACCATATTCAGAAGCCTTACTGCTTCCAGAATCCGCAGCGTACCTATACCGTCAACATTAGCCGTGTATTCCGGCGTTTCAAAGCTCACCTTCACATGCGACATAGCACCCAGATTGTAGATTTCATCGGGCTGCACTTCCTGTATAATTCTAATGATGTTAGTAGAATCGGAAAGATCGCCGTAATGAAGCTTGAACTTTACATTCTTTTCATGGGGATCTTTATAAAGATGATCGATTCTGTCTGTGTTAAATAAGGAGCTTCTTCTTTTAATTCCATGCACTTCATATCCTTTATTTAATAAAAAGGTGGCCAGGTAGGCTCCATCCTGTCCTGTAATTCCGGTTATTAACGCTACTTTCATTGAATGATTTAAATTTATGACTTTAAATTTAGTAAATTAATTTTTAATATACATCTTCCACCAATGCTGGAAAACGAGTAATCCCCAGATGCGGGCATGAGAATCTTCCGGATTGGAAGAATGCAGTCTGGCTTTCATTTTCCGGATCTCTTCCGGATCAAATATTCCCTGCTCGAGGATTGTCTTTTCGTCCAGCATTTCATCGATCCAGGACCTGAGTTCTCTGCGCATCCATTTAAGCATGGGCACTTCAAAGCCATGCTTTGGTCTCTTATACAATTCAGGAGGCAGAAGAGTTCTGAACGCATCCTGAACGATTTTCTTTTTCATACCCCGGTCTATTTTCGAATCCAGAGGCAGGCCAAAGCCGAAATTCACCACCCGGTGATCCAGGAATGGTGTCCTTACCTCCAGCCCGTTGGCCATCGACATCATATCTACTTTAAAAAGCATGTCATTGGTAAGTACCAGGTCCATATCAGTCCGCAGCATTTCGTTCATGTCGCCTTTGGCCGTAACGTGTTTCAGAATATCCTTCTTTCTCGCCTCGTAGGAAGCCCGGACCAGATTCTGCGTTGCCCCTGCAGAAAAGAGACTCAGAGCCTGGTCTTCGGAAGCAAAAGAACACCAGCGCCAATAGCGGTCCTTCGCGCTCATCGATGCCCCTTCCGCCAGCTTGTCCAGCTGACGGATCTTATTGGAAAACGCCGAGTTTCTTGATTTGGGGAAAATTCCCAGCAGTGGACGCATACCTGAGATCATGTCAATCAACAGCCCTCCTTCTCTTACCCTGAAATCGCCCTGATGTTTATTGTATCCTGCGAATAGTTCATCGGCCCCGTCGCCTGAGAGGGCTACTTTTACTTTTTTGGATGTATGCTTACTTAATATATATACTGCCAGTGCGGAAGAATCGGCAAATGGCTCATCGGTATAATCGAGTGTTTCAAAAACCGTGGACAGAAGATCATCATTGCTTAGCGAAAAGACTGTATGTTCGGTATTGTATTTTTTAGCAACTAATTGAGCATAGGAGGTTTCGTCAAAGAATGGCTCATCCCGATACCCGATTGAGAAGGTATTGAGCTTATCTGTATGCCTGGAAGCCAGGGCTACAATCACGGAAGAATCTATTCCTCCGCTCAGAAAGGCGCCCAGGGGAACATCGGCAATGAGTCTGAGTCTTACCGATTCATCAAGCAGTTCTGCCAGCTTTTCCTGCTGGGCTTCATAATTATCAGTGTTCCTGCTAACAGCGGCCCGGTCGTAAGGAATTGTATAATAACGTTCTTCCTTCATGTCCTTATCCCTGATGGTCAGGCAAGCTCCCGGCTGCAGCTTAAAAACATTTTTAATGATGCTGGTAGGTCCCGGAATATAGTTCAGCTGGAGGTATTGATATAAAGAAGTATAATCGATTTCCCGCGGGATGTTATAGGCAAGGAGCGATTTCATTTCTGAGGCAAAGACAAATTTATCTTCGTCGTAATAATAAAGCAGGGGTTTAACACCCATCCGGTCTCTGGCCAGAAAAATCTCCTGTTTCTGCTTGTCATAAATGGCAAGGGCAAAAAAGCCCACAAGCTTCTCCAGGCACTTTTTACCTTCCAGCATATAAAGCTTTAAGAGAACCTCCGTATCACAATCGGACCTGAAGACTACGCCCTTTTCTTCCAGCTCCTTTTTAAGTGACTTATAGTTGAAAATCTCTCCGTTGAAAACGATAACATAACGTCCCGATTCATCTTTCATGGGCTGAGAGCCCTGTGAACTGGTATCAATGATGGACAAACGCCGGTGTCCCAGCGCAACAAAGTCCTCGATATAGGTACCACGTCCATCGGGCCCCCTTCTGGAAA
>JBJMLY010000282.1:0-1713 GCA_045805025.1 Cytophagaceae bacterium
CAAAAAGGTCCTACTTCCACATAATATCCACCGCCGCCAATAAAATGGGAATCAGTAAGGCGGTAATCAGCTGCCACAAAGCATTGTAGTTGAAAGGCCATTCGTTCATCTGGTTCAGGTGGTTCTGAAGTTCGAAGAGCTGGCGAAGTCTCTGCATATTGTCCTGGTCTGGGTTCCGGAGTGACTCTTCCATCGCGGTTTCCAGGTGCCCGGCGAAGGCTTCGATCCTTTGCTCTTTTTCCTTGGCCATGATCTTGTGCACTCCGTACTGAGGTATGATAAAGAATGCCAGCACCGATAGTACCGCGATGCCAAGCCAGAAAAGAATGATCCATGAATTCCCGAAAGGAGAGAATACTGCGGTCAGCACGATCATGCTGTTGGCGAGTGCAATGGAGAAAGACATGCGCAGAAAGAGACTTCCCATCGAGAGGATTCCTGTTTGCCTGTTTTGAAAGACGGCGATCTTGACCTTAAATCCTGCGATCTCATTGGCAAAGCGAATGATCACGATAATGGCCCAGATGCCGAGTCCGGCAAAGAAGAAGCCGATAAAGCTGGAGATAAGCCGGATCCAGAGCAGGATTTCCGAATCGCCGCAGGCGAACTTTACAAAAGGATAAATGCTGAAGGTCACCATGCTGGTGAATGCCAGAGCAAACAGAAGCGATGCTTTGCTCTCATACGCCTGCTTTAATCTTCGGTCATACCATTCCTTCAATTGCGGAATGGGCATATCGATAAAGGAACAAAGGCTGGGGAAAAATTTCTCCAGCTGCTTGCTGCAATAAATGATGGAGGCGCAGATCAGGATAAAAAAACCTTTTTGTGCAGCCATTAAAGGAAGCATTTCCTTGTCGGGCGTATAGGTGTGTGCGGCAATATAATCCATGCTCAGGATCAGCTCCCAGAAAATAATGTAGCCGAGCCAGTAAGGTATCCGCAAAGGCTTTACCAGTCTTTCGGGAAAGGAGTAAACGCTTACGATAGAAGGCATGCTTGTTTCGGAGGCAGCCGTTTTCTTTAATATGTTGCCGCAATGACTGCAATAGTTGTCATCTGCTTTGACCTCCGACTGGCATGCTGAACATTTCATAGGTATGATTTCCTTTATGCAAATTAAGATTTTTTGATTAAGAGCAAGTGCAAGTCCACATGCCATGGATCATAGCATCCTGTTTATCCTTTAATCCTGGTTCAGATATTTTCTGTCAGAGTCTGACAAGGTCTTTGCTGAATGACATGATGTATAGCAAGGCCAAAATTATTTATTGTATTTTTTTAATAAAATCCGTGTCATTTAAATGCCCATCAAGAGGTTTTCTCTTAATAACAACGCCCCATTTTATCTGTATTATCAATGACTTAGGTATTTTTTCTATTGCTATCAAAGAGCCAAATTATTATAATATAATCAATTGATATTCAGTAAGTTATATAAAATTTATTTTAACAAATCCTTGCTATTGATGTTTTTCAATTAGATTTTTACATCAAAATATTCAAATAGTATAAATAAATAATTGTGTGCTTAAACCGAATAAGTCTATGAAACACAAATCAGAATTTAAAACAGGGATTGCCGCCACCGCTCGGCGCCAAAATATGATTCAAGCGGGAAATTAGAAACAGTCAATGCGATCTGAAACACTTAAAACTCTCAAAATCATGAAAAAAACAGCATCTCTCAATCCAGGTCTTTATGGCCTGAAA
>JBJMLY010000283.1:0-5555 GCA_045805025.1 Cytophagaceae bacterium
CTCCGGGCTTGAGCTCCGTTTTATCGGTGACCGGAACAATAACCGGGCCACTCGCCGTATTCTTTTCCAGGAAAAGCTGTTTCTTGAGTTTAAGCGGGGTTTCATGCGGTGTGATTTTATCCAGCTGTTCAAAATATTGCCAGTATAAAGCACCCCAGCTTACGCCTTCGTCTTTTTTAGTAAGCACCACGGTTCCCATTTCAGGTTTTATTTCCGGACCAGTCCAGGATGTTTTGAAGTAACCTGTTCCTGCTTCCACTTTCACGTCCGGCATATTTCTTGGATCAACTGTAATGTCACCCACTTTGATCTGTACCAGCTCATCGCTGGCCAGCCAGTTGGTTCCTTGCAGGAGTAGCGCATAGCAGGCATCAGCCGTCGCCTTCGTGGTTTTCCAGTCGGTGGTCTGCTTGTTCTTGATCAGCCAGACTTTCAGATCGTCTACCGCTTTCTGATCTTTGGCTACTTCGTCAAACACTTCCACCATCAGCGACTGTGTTTCAACCGGGGCCTGATACCAGAAATAACCCCAGTCCTGCTTCCAGTACATACCCATCTCATCCGAGACAATAGCAAACTCTCTCAATGATTTAATGATATCGGCTGTCACCACCGTCTCACCGTTGCGGGAAAGTGATAGAGCGATCATGCCTTGCAGGTATCGGCCGAATGACAGCCAGTATTTCTTGGACTGTCCCATGAAATAATCCACTGCTTCCTGGTTTCTTTTATCCACCGGCACATCCTTGAAGAAGCTTCTCATGTAGAGATACTGAACCTGCAGACTGGAAATATTATTATCCGAAAGCTTGATCAGCTTTCTTGCTTCCAGCTCTTTCAGTTCATCGTAATCCCTTCGGATTTTATTATCGAGATATTGAAGGGCATCTTTGGCCATGCTCCAGGTTCTTGCATTCTCACGGATATTCTTAACGCCCAAATGGTCAAGATGTCCGAGGCCTGTAGCGATATGCTGCGTCATGTAGCGGTCTTCCGGCATACCCTCAAACCATGCCCATGCTCCGTTTGATTTCTGCATTTTGATGATCTTATCCAGCGCGCGGTCCAGCTCACGGCTCATGCGATTCAATTCAAAAAGCACGGCCACTCTTTTCTTTCGTTCACTTTCTCCTTTAGCATCCCGCAGCCAGGGCGTTTCTTCCAGCATCAGGCTTTTCAGCTCCTGGTTCTTTTCGAGGTTTGAAAGCAAGGCATCGGGTGTAATATTCTGCCAGCTTTCGAAGACCTTTTTGATCTTCGGATCTGAGTTCACGATATGCGTGGCGATGCTGTTCGCATAGAATCGGCTGAACACCTGCTCGGCACACTCGTAAGGATATTCCATCAGATAAGGCAAAGCCTGAATGGCATACCAGGCAGGCTGGGAAGTAAATTCCAGTGTCAACTTATGGCTCTTCAGCGTGGTGGATTTGTTGTTCACCATTTTATCCAGCGTATAGGTTTTGGTCTGCTTGCTGCGAATAGGCATCGGCATAGACTCTGTCACCAGCATTCTATTGGTGAGTACAGGAAGCGTCATTTCTTCCCCGTCGCTGTAATTCCCCGCTTTGGCAATCACGCGATAGGTGACCGCCTGCATGCCTTCCGGAATTTTTATTTCCCAGGTCAATGGCTCACTGAGCCCGGCTTTAATACTTATGCTGCGTTGTGATTTTGTATTTCCCATCAGCTCATCCACCGGTTTCATGGTGAGTGCGTCAAAAAGCATGAGTTGCGCGGTCCCGCTCAGATCCTTATCGCTCAGATTAGTGACTTTCGCGCTGAAGGACATTTTATCGCCTTCTCTGAAAAACCTCGGAGGGTTGGGAACCACCATTAATTCTTTCTGGGTGACCAGCTGGTTTTCCACGAGACCAAATTTCAGGTCTTTGGTATGAGCAAAGCCCAGCATCTTCCAGCGGGTGAGCGCTTCAGGAATTTTAAATTTAATGATCAGGGTGCCATTGCTGTCGGTGTGCAGGTCGGGATAAAAGAAAGCCGTTTCGTTGAAGTTGGTTCTGACTTTAAATTCTTCTGGCTCCTTCTTCGTTTCATCCTCTTTGCCGCTGCTTGCAATTTGAGTCTTTGGCACGTCCACCTCATCATCCGATTCTTCCATGGCAGGGGCGCCTGCCATACTTCTCGATACTTCTTTTTTTGAGTCTTTGTGCTTTACATTCTTACTTGAAATATCTTCTGATTTCTGAATACTGGCAAATTCATACGTATTACCATCGCTATCGTAATAGGCAGAATAATAATACCCGAACCAGTTCAGCTGGTCATAGCTGCGGTATCCGCCGGAAGCGGACTTTATCCATCCTACCTGGTAAAGCTGACTTCCCACGGAATTAAAGCCGGAGCCCTTTTCGTCCCAGTTCAGCTGGGAATAAAAATGGGGGTACACGCTGAAAGTCCAGTTATTCGGCCTGAATACATCGAGCGAAGCATCGTACAGCGTAGCTGCCATCTCAGCAGCGATTCGGTCTCCGGTCTTTCCTTTGATCTTAATTCTCCATTCTTCCGCTTCGTTCGGCTGAAGCTTATCCCGGAAGGTCTCAAAAGTAATATCCAACTCTTTATTGGTATATGGGATACTGATCGTTTCGTTGTGCAGATAGATCCTGTTGTTCTTAATGAAGGTATAGTGAATACTCAGATTCCCTCTATACTCCTCGATGATATTCTCCTGCCAGAGCTTTTGTTCCTTATTGATGATGAGCATCTTTTTGAAAAGCAATTTCCCACCCTGCTCTACCTCGTACAGAACAGTGACGGAATCAAGCGATGATCCGGCCAGGATCTCCGTCTTCTCTCCGGGCTCGGCGCTGCCGTGCAGATTAACAAACCAGTCAGTCTGAGGATAAGGCAGTTTTGTCTCCTTCTTGCTGAACAGCGTAAAGTATCGAATCTCCTTCACGTCCATACCGAACTTATCCTTCGAACTAAATTCTGCCACATACATTCCCTGCTCCCATCCTCTGGCGTCATTCAGAGAAAACTTTTTATTCGCTTCCGTATCGAAATTCTGATCCAGCACTTTCTTTTCTTTCGGCCAGGTATGATAATCTCCTTCGTCGCTATACTGATCGAAAGGAAATATTGCGTAATACTCCTCCTTCGTCATCAGAAATTTGTCGGACTTACCCCAGTATTTTTCACGGAAGGATCTTCCTGGATCTTTGAGCTTATGAATGCTCAATGTTCCTTTGGCTGGCTGAAACTCCCCGTCGATGTTGGAAGAGCTTATCGTAAAGTCCTTATCACTTTCCTTTTCCATCTGCTCAGGAATATTCACGGAGATCTTAAGCGTGGTATAACCAATGTTCACGACCGAACTACCGCTTCGTGTTTCTCCGTTGATGTCGGTAACGTCGGCATAAATCGTATAGGAAAAATAAGCCTGACTTGCCGGCGATATGCTCGGGTCCGGCAATGCTTTAAACTTCACGGTAAATTCACCTTTGTCGTTCGTCTTTAAAACACCGTTCAGTATTTCTGTCTGATTTGTGTTTCCTCGGTAATACCACCACCAGTCCGGGAAATTGGCTTTACGCACCACTCTGAACTTCACATTCGCTCCATCGATATTGGCACCTGAATACGCTTTGGCATTTCCGGTTACGCTCACTTCATCGTTGATCCTGAAAGCCCCTTTGGCTTTATCGACCTTCACCTCAAACTTGGGCCTCTTGTAATCCTCCACCGAAAAATAGGCGGTGCCATAGGAATCGCCGATAGTCATCTGTCCGTTCAGTCCGGAGTTCGGAGCTGTAAAGCTCCCGTTGAACGTCCCGAACTCATTACTCGTGACACTGAGGGAAGCTACTTGCTGTCCGTTCACATCCGAGAGCCATACGACGCTCGGATAGTTCGCCAGTATCTTTGATTTCTTTCCATTCTGATCGCAAATAATCCCTTTAAAATAAATGGTTTGTCCGGGCCGGTAAATAGCCCTGTCCAGGAAAAAGGTAGTAAAGGTTTCAATATGAGCTTTTTCCTCATACCGTTCGCTCTGATAAAAAACTGTGTTGTAGTTATCCTCGTTGCCCGAGAACAGCCTTTCGTGTTTGTAATGAAATTCAACATTAAAGCTTCTGTATTCTTTGTTCGCTTTTACCAGAAAATACCCGCTTTTATCCGACTTATAAGTTCCGGCATCGACATTTACATATCTTCCCAGCTTATACTCGTATTTCTGCATCAGCATTTTGGCAGTCACCCCTTCGATCGGCTTTCCGCTTTCGCGGTCCATCACGTGAAATTCCATATCCTGATTCGGAAGCGTGCGAAAGACATAGCTGATGCTGTTGGACTGCGTGAAGGCATAGCAAACTGCCTGTTCGTTATAGGTAAAGGTATTGCTGCTGGCCCCCATGATCAGGTATTCGCCCGAGGGCAGGCCAGGCACTCTTATTTCAGCGATATGTTCCTGGTAGTCTCCTTCATCGGGAAGCGTGTATTCAAATGATTTCAGCGGTACCTTTTTATTAAAGTGCTCGATTAGTATCTCGTTGTAATCTTTCCAGGTTTTATGTTTTTCGTAATAACCATCGTATACTTTTCGGATGGCCTGCATTTCTTCCCTGGTGGTCTTATGCACTCTGAAATACACTTTCTGCATATTCCTGAATTTAAGCTGACCACGGAAATCCTTATCGGGCACATTCACCTCTTCATACTGAAGGCTCATATTTTTATTTTCAATTTTCACCACAAGTGCCTGGCAATCCTGCGCACCCTTGGACTGAGGAAAACGCTCGATAATCTTCAGACACATGGCCCTGGCCTCTTTGGCATCCCATCGGAAATTTTCCGAAACGCCGGCTTGGTATTTCTCACTATTGCTATAGGACTCGTAGGCGATTCGGTAGCTTACCTCCGTGGAAATCGGAAGTGATATGCTTTTTTTCTCCAGGGATGTAAGCGCCTGCAGGTATAGCTGCTGTTTGGTTGGAATAACCGCGTTGTTAAATACAAAATCCAGGCGCTTCAGGTCTACATCCACCAATGGACCGATGCCTGTATCGGTCAAGTGGAAGCGAATCATATCCTGAAGCAGCTTCAGTGCATAGAATTTATAGGAAAGGGTATCAACCGTCGTCAGCTGCAGTTTGGCAAATTCTTCTGCCGGAAGAAAAAAACGTTCGTCGTTCAGGTTAAACTGTTCTGCAGGATGCGTGACATCCGGCTCGCTGCCCATGAAGTAGTCAATCGCCCTGTGCGCAAGAAAATCATAGAGCGTCGGCCTGAAAAGTCGTCCTTCGTAGCCTTTATAGATAATCTCATCATAAATATCAACCTTGATCTTTTTGAGCTCTTCCGGATTTTCAAGAGACTTCTGATGTTGCTGAATAGTTTGCTCAACCAGCTTCTGCAGATCCCAGGTGCGGATGTCTTTGGCATCAAAGTCCTGTGTACGGCTTCGTTTACTGAAGCGCCAGCGGTTGTTGTTGTAATACTGCGAATAAAGCTCCGCCAGCAGTGAATGTAATACAGGTTTTATAGGAAATGCAGCGGTCTCGGATTCGGTGATGAGCTGCTCGATGCCGTAA
>JBJMLY010000284.1:0-5228 GCA_045805025.1 Cytophagaceae bacterium
ATCCTCTCGCTGTGGCTCAGATTGCCGTCGAGGAAATAGGCCTGGGTACGACTTCGATCATCGCCGCCCTTCTGCACGATGTCGTGGAAGATACCCACGTAGAAATCGAAGACATTCAGCGGGACTTCGGTCCGAAAGTGGCCAAAATCATTGACGGGCTTACCAAGATTTCAGGCGTTTTCGAACATGGCAGCTCCGAGCAGGCCGAGAATTTCCGTAAGATGATCCTTACGTTGTCGGATGATGTGCGGGTTATCCTCATCAAGCTGGCCGACAGGCTTCATAACATGCGTACGCTTACGAGCATGCCTCGCGAGAAACAGCTGAAAATTGCCTCCGAAACCATTTACCTGTACGCTCCGCTCGCACACCGTCTCGGTTTATATGCCATTAAAACAGAACTGGAAGATCTTTACCTCAAATACACCGATACAGAAACCTATAAACATATCGCCGACAGCATTGCCCAGACGAAAGCTGCCCGGGATAAATTTATCAAAGACTTCACCGCGCCACTTGAAAAGTCGCTGTCCAAGGCTGATCTGAACTTCGTAATCAAAGGGAGGCCGAAATCTATTTATTCCATCTGGAATAAAATGCGGAAACAGAATATTCCTTTCGAGGAAGTATACGATCTGTTTGCCATCCGGATTATTGTGGAGGCGGAGCCCGAAAATGAAAAAGCGGTATGCTGGAAAGTGTATTCCATGGTAACCGATTTTTACAAACCCAATCCGGACAGGCTTCGGGACTGGATCAGCACACCGAAGGCTAATGGTTACGAGTCGCTCCATACCACCGTCATGAGTAAATACGGTCAATGGGTAGAAGTGCAGATCAGGACGCAGAGGATGGATGAAATCGCAGAGAAGGGATACGCCGCCCATTGGAAATACAAAGATACTTCTTCAGGCAATGCCATTACCGGCCTTGAAATGTGGATCAGAAAAGTACGGGAGCTGATCGAAACAAATGATTCGTCCGCTCTGGAATTCATGGACGACTTCCGGACAAACCTGTTCAACGAAGAAGTATTTGTGTTTACACCGAAAGGTGCCCTTAAGATACTTCCTCATGGCGCTACCACGCTTGATTTTGCGTTTGAGATTCATACTCAGATCGGGATGCACTGCCTGGGTGCCAAAGTGAATCAGAAACTGGTTCCTCTGAGCTATGTATTAAATAATGGAGACCAGGTTGAGATCCTTACTTCCAGCAAACAGAAGCCAAGCGAAGACTGGCTTAAGTTTGTGGTAAGCTCAAAAGCCAGGGCAAAAATCAAGGATTCGCTGAAGGAGGAGAAGAAGAAGGTTGCCCTTGACGGAAAAGACATTGTGCTGCGCAAGCTACACCAGATGAAACTGGATCTGAACAATGAGACGATCAATCAGCTACTCATACATTTTAATGTTAAAACCCCGCTAGACCTCTATTATAATGTGGCTAGAGGAATTATAGATCCGAAAGATCTTAAAAAATTCCAGGAGCCTGTGGAGGTGAAGAAGGTAGAAAAGAAAGAGCCGGAACCTAAGCACCCTATCAAAAAAGTCACCGGCAAAGATGCCGATATGCTCCTGATCGGTGACGACATGGACAAGATCGATTACAAGCTGGCAAAATGCTGTAATCCTATTCCCGGTGACGATGTATTCGGCTTCGTGACGGTGAACGAAGGTATCAAGATCCATCGTACTACTTGTCCGAATGCCATTGAACTAATGTCGAATTACGGCTACAGGGTAGTGAAAGCCAAATGGACCTCCCAGAAGGAGATCGCCTTCCTGGCCGGACTTAAAATCATAGGTTTAGACAGAGTAGGTATTATCAATGATATTACCACCGTGATATCGAATGAGCTGAAAGTAAATATCCGCTCTATAACGGTGGATACGAATGAAGGTATGTTTGAAGGCAGCCTGATGCTGTTTGTCCACGATACCAAGCATCTCGACACCCTGATGATGAAGCTGAAAAAGATTCCCGACGTAACGAATGTAAGAAGGGTATATTCTTAGATTTCATTTGATTGAATATTTTGTATCTTTGGCTCCTTATATATGAGCCTTAATGAAAATATTTTCGCCGAAGTAAAGAAGATCTTTACGGCTTATCTTGAAAATAAAGGATTAAGAAAGACCCCTGAGCGATTTGCGATCCTCGAAGAGATTTATACAAGAGTCGGTCACTTTGATGTGGAATCCTTGTATATCAGCATGAAGAACAAGAATTACAGAGTAAGCAGGGCTACTGTATATAATACGCTTGATATACTGGTGGAATGCGACCTGGTAAGTAAGCATCAGTTTGGTAAAAACCTTGCGCAGTACGAAAAAGCGTATGGCTTTCGGCAGCACGACCACCTGATATGCACCGATTGCAATAAAGTAGTGGAATTCTGCGACCCTCGTATCTACAACATTCAGACAATGGTAGGCGAGCTGCTGAATTTTAAAGTAATGCATCATTCCCTGATTTTATACGGAAGCTGCAATAAGGCAACATGTGAAAATAAAATTAATAACTGATTATGAAATATACGTCGAACGTAAAGGATGGAATTCTTTTTATCAATCTTCAGGGAGATCTTATAGGAGAGGAAAACGGACTGGAACTGGTAGATCTTGTGAATGATAAAGTGAATGAATCGATTCTCCTTTGCGCTATTGATCTTTCCGGAGTCCGCTATATGAACAGCAGCGGCATCGGTGTGTTGATCACCTTGCTTACCAAGCTTAGAAACAAAGGCGGAGAAGTTGTTCTGATCAATCCATCAGACCAGATCAAAAAACTTTTGATCATTACCAAACTCAACGCGATCTTCAACATTGTCGCCAGCGAGCAGGAAGCATTAACCAAACTGAAGAAGTAATTAAGTTTTATCACTCAAAACTTAAAACTCAAAACTTAGAACTTATTAGAAAATGGCAGTAGATGTTTTATTGGGCCTGCAGTGGGGCGATGAAGGAAAAGGCAAGATTGTAGACTTTATGTCTCCGAAGTATCAGGTGGTGGCAAGATTTCAGGGCGGTCCTAATGCCGGGCATACACTGGAGTTTGATGGAAATAAGCACGTGCTTCACCAGATCCCTTCAGGTATATTTCATTCCAATATCAAAAATATCATCGGAAACGGTGTTGTGCTGGATGCCGTGATCTTCCGTAAAGAGATCCAGGCCCTGGATAAATATAAAATTGATTTTAAGAAGAACCTTTTCATATCGAAAAAAGCGCAGCTGATACTTCCAACCCATCGTCTGCTGGATGCCGCTTATGAGAAATCCAAAGGCGCCAGCAAGATCGGTTCTACTTTAAAAGGGATCGGCCCGACCTATCAGGATAAAATAGCCAGGCATGGATTAAGAGTCGGAGACATTATCACCGGTGATTTTAAAAAGAGATATCATCACCTGGTAGAATCTCATAAGGCTATTCTGGAGTTTTATAAGTTTGAGTATAGCCTGGAAGAAACCGAAAAGGAATTCTTTGAAGCCATTGATTTTCTGAAGCAGTTTAACCTGGTCGACAGCGAATACATTATCAACGAAGCGATTAAAGCAAAGCAAACCATTCTGGCGGAAGGCGCACAAGGTTCTTTGCTGGATGTCGATTTCGGCTCTTATCCTTTTGTAACCTCATCTACAACCATGACGGCAGGAGCTTGCACGGGTCTTGGTATAGCCCCTTCACATGTGGGAGAGGTCTTTGGTATTTTCAAAGCCTATTGCACAAGAGTTGGCGGAGGTCCGTTCCCGACAGAGCTTGAGAATGAGGAAGGAGAAACGCTGAGAAAGGTGGGAAGAGAATTTGGTTCTACCACAGGAAGGCCCCGAAGATGTGGCTGGATAGACCTGCCCGCATTGAAGTATGCTATTATGCTGAACGGCGTTACCCAAATGCTGATGATGAAAGCCGACGTGTTGAATTCCTTTAAGACGATCAAGGTTTGTACTCATTACAAACTAAAGAACGGCAAGCTTACCGACATGCTTCCTTACGATATTATGGAAGAGATTGCAGAACCCGTTTATGTGGAAAAGAAAGGCTGGAACTGTGATCTGACAGGAAAAAATTCCTGCGAAGAACTCCCTGCGGAACTGCTTGCCTACGTTTCATTTTTGGAAAAAGAACTTCAGGTACCTATCAGTGTTATTTCTGTAGGACCCGACAGAAATCAGACTATCCTAAAAAACAAGGTGTTAGTATAACATGTAAGTTTTGTGGAAAAAAACCTTCAAATTTTTTCTCCTAAGCATTTTTTATTCTGAATTGATCTATTACCTTTGCATTCCCTTTACGGAAATAAGGTCTCTGAAAGAGAAATTCCGGCAGAGGGATTTTAAGATTTTCTGCGAATAGTCACAGGAACTTTTTTACTGAAACGAGGTGTTAGGAGAAGCACCAACACTAAAAACTTTTTGAATAAAATTTTTAGTCAACTCCCGGATTTTAATCCGGGAATCGTTCTTTGAATTATTGATAAGAATAGCGAACCGTCGGACATCACGACTGAGGAGTTGTGGTGGTTCCGAACGTGGGTCCATGAGAATGGATTCACAAAAAAAATGAGGTACAGGACAGACAACATTACCCTCTAGTACAGAGGGCCCATCTGAATAAGGTGGAGAATAATTTTACAATGGAGAGTTTGATCCTGGCTCAGGATGAACGCTAGCGGCAGGCCTAATACATGCAAGTCGAGGGGTAACGCGGTAGCAATACTGGCGACGACCGGCGCACGGGTGCGTAACGCGTATGCAATTTGCCCATAACAGGGGGATAGCCCGGAGAAATCCGGATTAATACCCTATAGTATATTGAATAGGCATCTATTTAATATTAAAGATTTATCGGTTATGGATGAGCATGCGTCTGATTAGCTAGTTGGTGAGGTAATGGCTCACCAAGGCGACGATCAGTAGGGGGTCTGAGAGGATGATCCCCCACACTGGTACTGAGATACGGACCAGACTCCTACGGGAGGCAGCAGTAGGGAATATTGGGCAATGGACGAGAGTCTGACCCAGCCATGCCGCGTGTAGGAAGAAGGCTTTCTGAGTTGTAAACTACTTTTGATTGGGAACAAAAGATCCTTGCGAGGAGCATTGAGTGTACCAATAGAATAAGCACCGGCTAACTCCGTGCCAGCAGCCGCGGTAATACGGAGGGTGCAAGCGTTGTCCGGATTTATTGGGTTTAAAGGGTGCGTAGGCGGCTGATTAAGTCAGCGG
>JBJMLY010000285.1:0-4539 GCA_045805025.1 Cytophagaceae bacterium
AACGCTGGATCCTACCGCCACAGGAAATCTCACTCAATACAATCCGTTCACGAAAGAAGAAGGAGAGAAGATACCGCTTACCTTTGTCTTTGAAAACATTTCCAATATTGACTTCTCAAAGCCGGTCAAGGTGAAATTTACCATTACGAACGAATCGGGACATACCCTATCGGATACAATTACCCTGGTGGCCATTCAGAAAGGACAGTCGGTAAGCTTCAGCTATACCATCAATTCCGTTGGCTTCGAGGGCAAGAATGTGTTCCAGGTTTTTGTAAATCCTAAAGATCAGCCTGAACAGTATTTTGATAATAACATCCTGGAAATTGCCTTCAATATTGAGAAAGATAAAACCAATCCCATCCTGGACGTGGCTTTCGATGGTCAGCATATCATGAACGGAGATGTGGTTTCTCCAAGTCCGCTGATATCGATCAATCTGAACGACGAGAATAAATTCCTGATCAAGAATGATTCTTCCGGTATGGAGCTATTTCTGCAGAGACCCGGACAAACAACTCCCGTGCAGATCAGTATGTCCGATCCTGATATTGTTTCCGAAGGCCATGTTGCCGGTACCGGCAACACATATAGAATTGAATATCACCCCAAAAATCTTCCCGACGGCATTTACACCCTGATCGTTCAGGGTACGGATGTGAGCGGTAATAAATCGGCTGCACAGCGGTACGAGATCAGGTTTGAAGTCATCAATGAAGTAGCGATCACCTATTTCTATCCATACCCGAATCCATTCTCAAGCAGCACCCGTTTTGTGTTTACCCTTACCGGTAATGAGATTCCTGAGGACATGAAGATCCAGATCATGACGATCAGCGGAATAGTAGTCAGAGAGATCACCAAGAGCGAGATCGGGCCGATCCATATCGGAAACAACAAAACCGAATTTGCCTGGGACGGTACCGACGAGTTCGGCGACAGGCTGGCGAACGGAGTCTATCTGTACAGAGTAATTATGAAAGGCGCCGGCGACTTCAAACACAAAGAAACGGCCGGAGATAAAGCCTTCAAGAAGGACTGGGGTAAAATTTACATACTCCGTTAGCATTTCCGCACCCCATGCTTTTTTCTAGCTTTGGCTCCATGAAAAGATCATTCCTGGTCTGTTTTTGCCTTGCTGTCTTTGCTTTTATTATTACCTGGCTGTTTGCAGGTTTTTATTACGAAAGCAACGACGACTTCGCGATGGATTACACCCTGCGCGGGCAGATGGGATCGGTGATCGATAATTTTTATATCTGCCTGTCCGGAATTACGGAATTCTTCGCTGCTCTTTATAAGGTTGTTCCAGGCTTTCCTTTTTATTCTGCCAGTCTCTATTTCTTATTGCTTGTTTCGACCGCCACTATTTTCTCTTTACTGAATAAATTTTCCGGTGGCCTGGATGTCTGGAAGAAGCTAGGATTGCTGGGACTTTTCTATTATTTGTTTCTGCTGGAGAATGTGATGTATTTTAATTTTACCAGGGTTGCTCTGTTGCTTTGCGCCTCTGCTCTGCTGAAGATCTATGACCTGAGCCTTAGTAAAGCGGGTTTTCTGAAAACGAGTCTTTTTATTCTTCTTTTGCTGATAGGTGCGCTGATTAGAATAGACTCTTTTTATCTGAGCTGCCTGATTGTGCTCCCGGGAATCTTACTGATGGAATATTGCCGCACAGGTAAGGCCCAAAAGCTTGTTCTGAATCTGCTGGGTATTGTCTTGCTGACAGGCTTCAGCGCTTACCTCATTATCTGGAGCCTGGATAACCCTTCGGTAAGGGCCAGTATCAAGCTAACGACCTTTGTCAGCGACTATCATGTCATCGATAAAGCGAAGGTCGTAAATCCTGCTGATCGCCTGTATTATGAAGGGATCTACCATTGGTTTTTCGGAGATGGCGCTGTCTATTCGTTCAATAAGTTGAGTTCGTTTATCGATCGCAATTCCTATACGCTTTTTTATTTCAACCGGGATAAGATTTTCTTTTCATCGCGAATCTTTTTGGAAATGCTGATCCGGAATTATTTTTCATTTGTGATCTGTAATGCCCTTTTCCTTTTTTTCTGTTTGAATTCATCCTTGCGGGGAAAAAAGTTCTTGCTGCTGTTTACTATCTATGTATGGTCCGGGTTATTTCTGGTGGCGGTTTTGTTTAAAGTAGAGGAGAGGGTTCTTTGTCCGGCTCTGGTTATTTATACAATGATAAATATGCTGATTGTGCTCAAGCATATTACTTATATCCCGTTCAGAAAGTTTGTACTGGGACTGACAGCCTTACTCTTTGTTCTGAACTCTGTTAAGCTGGTGCAGCGTGTTCGGTTTGCTTCACAAAGGCAGGCTGAAAATACCGAAGCTCTTGTACAGATCAAACATATGGCCGATGAAAATCCCTATGTACTGGCCACGGTAGCCGGCCGTTATGTTACTTTTCTTGATCCCTTCAAAACTTATGATACAGGGCTTGGCCATAAGTTGATAAGGCTTTCCGGTTGGTTTGCCGTGTTCCCTCAGAATCACGCTATGATCAGCAAAGCAGCAGGAAAAGATTCCCTGCCCGATCTTTTCGACTATTGCGCCCGGAACAGAATTCCTTTTCTGGCGAGTCAGTCAGAGATCAGATTTCTGCAGGAGTATTTCCGGGTTTTTTATAAGCAGGAGTTTCGTTTTGAGAAGAAGGAACGGACGAAAGGGATGGTTGAGGTTTATTATGTTAGCGATAAAACGTCATTGCGGGGCAAATGAGAACTCTCTTATAGAAAGACGGATATCTCTACTTAATTGTATCTAATTGAAAGGCCGAAGCAATCTCATGCTTAATGAGCATTATCCATGAGATTGCTTCGGCCTTTCGTTAACGCACCTAAACTTTATATTAGATTCTTTCTTTGTACTATGTCTCATTTGCCTATGACGCATGCCTGAATTGTCTGTACTGGATTTATTAAATAATCACTTCCTCACATACGTAACAAAAGCATAATCATACTTGTTTTTTTCGTCTTTGCGATACTCATCTCTTGTGGCTTCCTGCCATAGATTTTTATCGAATTTAAAAAATGTGTCGGCTTCGAAGCTTTCTTTGACTTCTGTGTAATAGATCTTATCGGCCAGTATCACCGATTCATTAAAAATTTCAGAACCTCCGATGATGAAGGCTTCTGTGTCCTTTCTTTCCTCGGCGATCTGTAATCCCTCAGCAATAGAATGACAGACAATACATCCTTCGGGAGCCTGGTAATTTTTATTTCGGCTAATGATCACACTGGTGCGCCCTGGCAGAGCCTTGCCAATGGATTCAAAAGTCTTCCTGCCCATTAAAATATGGTGGCTCATGGTCAGCTTTTTAAAGAACTGCAGGTCGGCCGGCAAATGCCATATAAGTTTGTTGTCTTTGCCGATTGCATGGTTTTCGGACACCGCTACGATGATAGATCTGATCATAATTTATTTCCTCTTAAGAATTCTTCAATGCCCATAGGCTTCTTTCCTTCCATCTGAAGGTTAAGTATGGCTATAGCATCTCTGCCTGTCTGAAAATGAATATGAGTTTTATGGTCGGTGCTGAATTCTCCGGTTTTGGTCTTTGAATCTCCAGGCACGATAGCTGTGCGGAAAATTTTACAGATCTTTCCATTGATCCGGGTCCAGGCTCCTGGATATGGAGAAAGGCCTCTCACAAAATTATGTATCCGCTCTGCATTTTTTGTCCAGTCGATCTCACAGGTTTCCTTATGGATCTTCGGGGCGTTTTTTAATTCCTGATTGAACTGCTGCGGCTGCGGCTTATATTCAGACTTTTCGATTGCC
The DNA here is from genome assembly GCA_045805025.1 of Cytophagaceae bacterium. Taxonomy (GTDB): domain Bacteria; phylum Bacteroidota; class Bacteroidia; order Cytophagales; family Cytophagaceae; genus DATMOV01. The sequence continues at coordinate 3,808 of JBJMLY010000285.1, forward strand.
TGCACGGTTTTTAGTACAAGACCAGCCCCTTTGTTCATAAGGCGGGTATAAAGGGAGCCCGCATCATCGTCTTCGAGTATTGGTTCTGTTTCACGGAAAAGGATATCTCCCGTATCGATTTCGTGCTGCAGAAAGAAAGTGCTTACGCCTGTTTCCTTTTCTCCGTTGATGATGGCCCAGTTAATGGGGGCCGCACCACGGTATTGGGGAAGGAGAGAAGCATGCAGATTGAAGGTGCCCAGCCGGGGCATAGACCAGACCGATTCAGGAAGCATTCTGAAAGCTACCACAATCTGAAGGTCAGCCTTGTACGACTTTAATTCTTCAAGAAACTCAGGTGCTTTTAATTTCTCCGGCTGAAGAACAGGTATATTATATTTCAGAGCAGTCTCTTTGACTGGTGATGCTTTTAATTTTAGCCCCCGTCCGGCAGGTTTATCAGGAGCTGTAATCGCAGCGACTACCTGATGCCCGTTATTTACTAATATTTCCAGAGCGGGAACGGCAAATTCAGGAGTACCCATGAAGACAATCCTCAAATTAGTGCTTGGTGCTTTGTGCTCTGTGCTTTGATCTTTTGTCATTAGTCATTAGTCATTAGTCATTAGTCATTATTTCAGTAATTAGCACCCTGTGCTCAGAACTTATCATTCAATTATCTAATTATTAAATCTCTAATTAGTCAGCGTACAGCAAATACTTTTTTCGCATGGTTTTATACTTTTCAAGTTC
>JBJMLY010000286.1:0-3684 GCA_045805025.1 Cytophagaceae bacterium
ACACAGGGTGTCCTCCAAAAGTAGTAATGTGCCCCAGCACAGGATTATCGCTCAGTACAGACATAATGTCCCGGGAAGAGATAAAGGCTCCTATCGGCATTCCGCCACCCATGCCTTTGGCGCTTAGAATAATATCCGGACGGATATCAAAATGTTCAAAGGCCCATAATTTTCCGGTCCGTCCGAATCCTGTCTGGATCTCATCGGCAATAAGCAGGACGTTATGTTCTTTACATCGCGCTTCCAGTGCTTTCATGAAATGAAGATCCGGTACTCTGACTCCCGCTTCGCCCTGAACAGGCTCGATGATCACTGCTGCAGTTTGCGAAGAGATCTGCGTGAGAGCCTCTATGTCATTGAATTTTAGCTGACGCGTCTCTGGCAGCAGAGGACGGAATTTTCTTTTGAAATATTCATTTCCATTTAACGACAAAGCGCCATGGGTGGATCCGTGATAGGCATTGCTGAAATAAACGATTTCTGTCCGGTCTGTATATCTTTTAGCCAACTTTAAGGCGCCTTCCACCGCTTCGCTGCCTGAGTTCACAAAGTACACATTGTCGTATTGTGCCGGAAGGGTAGAGCATATCTTTTCTGCCAGCTTTACCTGCGGAGCCTGCACGAATTCTCCGTAAACCATCAGATGCATGTATTTTTCTGCCTGCTCTTTCACTGCCTTTACCACATTGGGGTGGCAATGTCCCAGGTTGCTCACGGCAATTCCGGATATCAAATCGATATAGGATTTACCGTCTTTTCCATACATGTAAATGCCTTCGGCTCTTTCAATCTCCAGCATCATAGGAGCCGTGGAAGTTTGAGCCACATGATTCAGGAAGAGCTGGCGCTGGGTGATCATGGGTTAAAGATACGAAATGAGTTGGCAGTTGGCAATTGATAGTTGGCAAACACCTCATTGTCATTCAGGAGGAAACTCGTAAGATGTTGGCAGGAAAGGCTGAAGTATAGAATAAAGTTGTAATTGCCAGTAGGCAACACAAAAAACATCAACCAACAACTATCGTCCTTCCATTTTTTTCCTCAGCATCTTCATAAAATCTCTTTCGGCTTTTTGAAGGGCGTCAACTTGCCTTGGGCTTATAATAACCAGGAATTTTGGCAGGTACTCTTTTTCAAGAGACACAATAGCTTGCCTTTTATCAAGAATTAATGAGAGGTTCTTTTTTATCTGATCTTCACTGGTAGCCTGATCCTTATTTTCCTTATTCAGCTTTCTGATACTCATCATTTGTTCTCTTCTTTTGACAGAGAATTCATCGTATAAAGGCCAGAATTTTAAAGACTGCTCGTCTGTTAGCACAAGTCTTTCGATGATGAAAGCCTTTTTTGCTTTTTCAATTTGTTCCATTCTGTTTTTTTTACCTCCCGGGCCTTGCTGGGCCAGAGAAAGGATAGGTGACAGACTGAGAAAAGAAAGAATAAGCAGAGTAGGTACAATTTTATTCATGGTATGCTATTTAGTCGATTAATAATTCTTCCACCTGAACATCATCCATTTCATTCAGGTCAAGGTATTCCTTGATATCATCATTGGTGATGTCAGCAAGATAACTTTCCGGACTATCGAACTTATCAATCACGACAGGTATGTCCTGTTTCTTCATATTGCTGTCGACAGCAATTGGCTTTTGCTGAATGGCGGTCATATCATTGTCCTGTGTTATGACCGGCTCTTTTTCCTGAATATCTTCAGCGTTGCTCGTGATACTGTCCTTTGTAACTTCTTTTATTGGTTTCACTGCTATTTCCTGCTTCCCGGAAGGAAGTGCGAGGTAGATAAAAAAAGCCAGGATCAGAATGGCAAGTCCGGGTATGGCATATCTTCCTGTACCATTTTTCCAATCGATAGTCCAACTCCGCTTTTTTCCCTGAATCTTTTCCTGAATGGAATAAGGTAATTTGTCAAAATACCCTTCCGGAACCTGGTGAATGTTCTTTTTCTTCAGGTTCTCCAGACTGATCTTTTTGTTATGTGGGTCTTTTTCCATCTGCTTATTAGATTATTTTGTTTCTTAAAGGTTTAATCGGTGTTCAGGAATTCTTCAATCTTTTTGACGGCCAGATGATACGATGCTTTTAATGCTCCGACGGAAGTGCCCAATACTTCGGAGATTTCCTCGTATTTCATGTCATCGTAATATTTCATGTTGAAAACAAGTCTTTGCTTTTCAGGGAGTTTCAGCAAAGCTTTCTGCAGTTTCAGCTGGATGTGATCTCCATCGATAATGGGAGAACTTTCCAGCTTATCGCCGAGCTCTTTTTCAACATCGTTGATAGGAAGAAAAAACCTTCTTCTTTTTTTGTTAAGAAAGTTCAGACATTCGTTGGTGGCAATACGGTAAATCCAGGTAAAAAGCTGGGAATGCTCTTTAAAGTCCTGAAGGTTATTCCAGACTTTGATAAATACATCCTGAGTCAGATCATTGGCATCGTCATGGTCAATGACCATTTTCCGGATATGGCCGTACACCTTTTGCTGGTATTTGCGCACCAGCAGATTAAAGGCATAATTCCTGGATTCTTCGTTCTTAAACTTTTCTAATAGCTCTTTATCTTCCAAGCAAAGGAGTTTTTAAGTCAGAAGAAAATCCGGAATTAGAAAAATGCCTTATTTGGCGGCGGACTTTCTGCCGATCACTTTCAGTGTGGCTTCCACAATGTTTTCGGCGGTGAGTCCGTATTTCTTCATCAGCTGATCCGGCGTACCGCTTTCTCCGAAGCTGTCTTTGACAGCCACGTATTCCTGCGGTGTTGGCGTGTTCCTGGACATAAGCTGGGCTACAGCATCCCCAAGTCCACCGTTCATCTGATGTTCTTCGGCCGTTACGATACATCTTGTTTTGGCTACAGATGTTAAGATCGCTTTTTCGTCCAAAGGTTTAATCGTGTGGATATTTATTATTTCTGCATTAATTCCTTTTGCTTCGAGTATTTCCCCTGCCTTGATGGCTTCCCATACCAGGTGTCCTGTGGCAAAAATGCTGACATCTTTACCTTCATTCAGCATGACGGCCTTACCGATCTCGAATTTCTGATCTTTTGGTGTAAAATTGGGAAGTACGGGTCTTCCGAAACGAAGGTATACCGGACCTTTATACTCGGCAATAGCAATAGTAGCTGCTTTGGTCTGGTTGTAATCGCAGGTATTGATCACGGCCATGTGAGGCAGCATACGCATCATTCCGATGTCTTCAAGAATCTGGTGGGTAGCTCCGTCTTCACCCAGGGTAACGCCTGAGTGAGAAGCGCAGATCTTTACATTCTTACCTGAATAGGCAATCGATTGCCTGATCTGGTCATACACCCTTCCTGTAGAGAAGTTGGCAAAAGTACCTGTAAAAGGAATTTTACCTCCGATGGTCATACCGGCAGCAAGTCCCATCATATTGGCTTCCGCGATACCTACCTGAAAAAAACGCTCGGGGAATTCCTTCTGGAAATCTCCCATTTTCAGTGAGCCGATAAGATCGGCGCATAGTCCGACAACGTTGGGGTTTGTTCTTCCAAGTTCCAGCAAGCCTGCGCCAAAGCCCGAACGGGTATCAAATTTTTCAGTAAAGGTGTATTTTTTCATTTCAGAATATTTTGTCGCATACCATTGGAGGAGTTTTTCATACTCTTGTTTTGAAGCCCTCTCTGCTTTTGTTAAATAATATGAGGAGA
>JBJMLY010000287.1:0-20769 GCA_045805025.1 Cytophagaceae bacterium
TGAGAGAGCCAGTGAGGAAGAAGAGAAAGATCTTTTCAACTGGATAAAAGCAAGCAAACAGAACGAAGAAACTTTTGCAGAAGCCAAAAAACTCTGGAACAAAGTCCCCGCCGCTGAAGAGCTTAGTCCGGAGGTTGAGAAGTCCTGGAACCAGCTTAAGAAAAGAATTGAAAAAGACGAAGCACGTAAACTAAAACCAGCCGTGAAAGTCTGGTATATGGCGGCGGCTTCCGTTCTGCTCCTGCTCGGAATCCTGTTTTTTGCAAAGCTGGGAACACAGGAAATTTCCGGAACAGAATTGGCAACAAAAGACAAGATGGATGTTTATTATCTTCCTGACAGCAGCATCATCTTTCTGAATAAAAACAGCCGCTTACGTTATGGTCAGGAATTTGGCAATACCGCTCGCACGGTCACTCTCGAAGGAGAAGCATTTTTTGACGTCAGGAGTGATGCGTCCAGGCCCTTTATCATTTTCGCAGGAGAAAGCAGAACTCTGGTAACAGGGACTTCCTTCGACATTAACGCCTACCAATCCGATGTGGAAGTGATCGTGGCAACCGGGCTTGTGAGATTTTCCACTGTAAAAGATTCCGTCGGCTTAGAACTTAAGCCCGGTCAGAAAGGCACTCTTCATAAAAAAGACCTTGCTGTCACAGCGGAAAAAAACAACAATCCTGCCTATGTGGAATGGAAGGAAAGACTGGAAGATCTTAAAAAGACCCGGCTTTATGAAAAAGAAGCCGCGGCTCCTTCGCAATTTCTTGTCAACCATTTTACCTGGAGAGAAAATCTTTTGAAGCAAACTGTGATTGAGGGAGAAATAGAAAGTAAAGCAGTCTTGGCTACTTATTCGAACATTAAATTGAAAGCGACTTACACGCAAGCAGGAAAGTCGATCAAAACGAATTTCTTTAAGATCGACATCCTTGTGAAGCCAGGTAAGACGATTGTATACAGCTATAAGCTCAACGACTGGTTTAAAAATACCACCGGACTAAAAATAGAAATTGTCAATGCGGATGTCAAAGAATAACATGTTTTCTGAAACTCTAAACCCAAAGGAATTATGGAAACTATCGCGAAGATTGTCTGCCTTATTACCTTGTTCACATTTTTGTGGGGAATTGCTGCTGCCTTTGCTCAAAACTGATTTTAACGATACGACTATGAGATCTGATATAATTTTTTCGGCATAAAACTCGTTCTTGGAAGGAGGAAACAGGACAGTACCCATGAAGCCGAGACCGATGTTGGATACCATTCTCCTGGTGGATGATGATGAGGTAAGCAATGAATTACATATGCGTCTTATCCGCCAGATGAATATTGCACGCCAAATAATCTGCCATGTCAACGGGCAGGATGCACTGAATTATATCGAAAACCAATACAAAACTTTTCAGCCCCTTCCCTCCCTGATTTTCCTGGATCTGAAAATGCCTGTAATGGACGGTTTTGCCTTTATCAAAGCCATGAAGGCCTCCCAGCTTATTACCCTTAACCGAATACCTCTTGCTGTTGTAAGCGTTTCGGAAGAGGGAATGCAAAATATAAGTGCTCTGGGCGACTATTTTTATATGACGAAACCTCTGACGGAAGATAAAATTCTGCAGTTCTTCAATCGCAGGAAACAGAAAGGTTAGTTTCGCTGTTGAAAAAATTCTGAAACATCTGAAGAATTCCTCTATCTGGTTTGGGTTCAGGATAGTGCCATCAAATTCACCTTCTCGCTCAAAAGATTCGTCTGCAAAATCCATAAGGGAACATGCAGATTCCCCTCATAATCGAAGTCGTCAAAATAAGGCGTCTTTAGTCCCTGCTTAAAAGCCCTGATAAATTTTGTCCAGTGCTCGGGCAGGACCATTAGTGAGAGCACGAGCGTTCCCAGCACAAAAAAACTTTTCTTGCCGGTACCAAACAGGAAAAACTGCATACACGATTCGCTTACGCAATCGGTCTGATATCCTGTCAGCACATGGCAAACATCGTGGTTTTCGAAACGGGACATCATGCCGATGTTGTTTTTCTTCAGAAAGCAGAAAAGCTCTTTACCCAGGCTGTGCTCCGGGTAGTTTTCCAGATCGCCCATACTTACCGTCCATGGACGTTTAGAAGATTTACAGAGTTTATCATAAACCGGCTTGGCGATTTCAATCATATTCTGCAGGCATTTCTCGCGTATATGAAACATATGATTTATATTTAAAAGTACTTTGCATTACAAAGTTAATATATAAATTGATTTCCTAATGGATTATCATAAAAAAAGTCCTGGCTAGTTAGCCAGGACTTTTGCATTTTAAAATAAGCTCTGTTTAGTTTACCAGAAGCTTCCTGGTGATCACCTGATCATCCATATAAAGGCGAACGATGTACAATCCGCCGGCAAAATTACTGAGGCCTATCGTTTCAGTTACCGAAGAACCCGAGGCAGCATATACGATCCTTCCCTGCACATCTGTTATCTCCAGTCTGTACGAATGTTTGGGCGCCGAAATACTGATCACAAATGAGCCTTCATTCGGATTTGGAAAAATGCTGAGCTCCGAAACCCTGGATGCAATCGCAATCGGGCTGCTGTAAGTAAAGGCTCCGTTGTTATCCACCTGCTTTAAACGATAGTAGATAATTCCGCCCGCAACTGCATCGGAGAAATGGTATGCCACGAGGCTGTTGGCATTCCCCTTACCTTCCACTCTTCCCGCCACCTCGTAATCGGTCCCGTTAAGGCTCCGCTCAATCAGGAAATAATTATTATTCTTTTCAGATGCCGTGCTCCAGTCCAGCTCATTGACCCCATTTTGATTTTGTCCGGTAAATGAAATCAGGTCCACCGGAAGCGGGCAATCGGTTGTTGCCTCGATAGGCGCCGAAACCGAATAGTTTTTACATGGATCATTTAAGTTGGCATAATTGGGAGCCGTGAAATTTGTTTTGGCTGTAAAAATGGCAGCCGTAGCAGCGACTACCCTGAAATACACTTTTCCTCCCGCCGGCAAGCCGGTAAAAGGAGCCTGCGTTTTGGGATTGGACATCGTGTACGTTTCGGCAAGCTGGGGTGTACCGATGTTTGTCCACGATGTATAGTCGTTGGGAGTTCTGCTCCACTGCATTAAATATTTAGGGGCACCGCCGTAATAATTTTTCAGCAGAGTGCTCGGGTCTGTGTCCAGATCCATGGTGTTGGTGCATATCGCCTCGGACTGAGAAAGGGTCGTCAGGTCAAAGAACAGATCGATGCTCGGCGGGGCGCAGGCCATGATCTTGATATCATCCAGTACCAGGTCGTTTCCGTTCACCGATACGTTTTCGTTGTTGATGATATCCATTCTCATGGTATTGCCCGTCATGTTGATCTGTGCCGCAATCTTCACCCAGGTTCCTCCTCCGTCTGCCTGGCGGTTGGCCGTACCCGAAGTCGTAACCACGGTTCCGGAGCTAAGGTCCGTGAGGTTCACCTGCACATTCACTCCATTATAGGCACCTGCTGCACTATTGGTAAATACAGCAATCCAGCATTCGAAGAAAAGCTGTTTACCAGAACACAGATTGCTGATGTCTCTTGAGTATAGCTTTTGTCCAAAGGTACTAGGAGGACAATTGATAAATAAAGCAGCTCCTTCGGGAGTGCCAGAATGATCGTAGGACAGATCGGGATTAGGAATGGTGGTAAGACCCATTACACGATTCGCCCATTGCAACTGAGCGCCGGCATAACCATTGATGGGTGTATTATAGCCCGTCAGGTAGGCTGCGACGGTATATTCACCGTCGTTGATCGGACCTACGGCGCCATTGAAAGTCGCTGTTAAAGGCGCGGGGGTGATTGGCCATCTGAACGGCGTAGCCGTTGTTTTGCTAACCTGTACCGGAGCGAGAGGGTTAGTGTAATCCGTTACTAAATATGTTTTACCCGTTTTATCGTTCAGATCAATTTTTCCGAAGTCTTCCAGAAAAATCGTTTGCCTTGACGCAGGTTGTCCCGCTACCGTACAGCAGGTAATGGCGTTGACCGTAATAGGCGTTGAAGTGATCGGACTTGCGCTGCCAGGGTTCAGGACCATTCTGAATTGGTAAGTCTGCGGACTAGCACCGGCTTCATATAACTGCGATGCATTCGTGCCTCCTGCGATGTTATTCCAGCCGGCCCCTCCAATGTTTACCTGCCATTGGTACGTAGCGTTATAACTGATGGTTGACTGCAGCGTAATCTGCTCGCCGACGCAGACATCACTTCCGTCTGCCGAATAGATCGATGGAAGTGGCGTTCCCCAGATCTCCACGCTTTTTATTCCTACCGCTTTACAGGTTCCGGTCTGTTGGGTGTTCAGTCTGTAGGTAAGTTCTCCATTGGCGCCTACGGCGTTAGAGTTGGAGGAAGTTTGTGTAATAGTCTGATTGGTGCACTGACCCATATGGACCTGTGTTCCTTCCTGTCCGTTCATTCCATTGAATGCATCCGGATTGATCACCCCTTTCGTCGAAACGATCTCACCCGGTCCGCAGGTAGCGTATAGAGGATTCACCACGCTGCAATAGACAATCTTCACCTGAACGGCTGTGCCAGGAGCTAAACCAGATACTTTATATTCAAGAATATTTGTACCCGTTGCAGCCGAAGGAGAAACGACCAACTGATAGTCGGGTGCAGCCGTTATGTCATTGTAGCGGGTGTTATCTAATTTATAAGGATTGTCAGTAATCGCATAGTAGTAGGTAGCATTAAATGTGTTGGCATTGACGTTGGGCGCGATGGGAGGAGTAATGGTGATACTTCCCGACTGCAAGCCATATTGCACGATATCGTTTATGCCGATAAAGGTTCTGCCTCCGTTTCCGGGAGAAGGATCAAAGCTTGTTCCTGCAATGAGAATCTGAGCATGAGTGCCTTGTGAGCAGATCATGCAAATAATAAATGGCAAAATAAACCAGGCCGCTTTGGCCTTTGCCTGAAACAGGCTTAAATTCGAATTGTGATTGAAGTACATAATTTATAGATTAATTAAGCTTCGTATTATTTACTTTAAGAAATAACAAATGGGCTTATGTACAAAATTAAGCCATAAAAGGCTTAAAACCTTGTAAATAATAGTATTTTTTATATATGTAATATGTTAATATTAATTCAACCTTTGTAATTAATAATTGTTTTTTATATGGATCAAAATTGTATACAAAAGCATTTGGGGCCGAATTGGACTTCCCATTATAAAAACCTGCTTTCTGCATCATTTTGAAAGGCTGACGGCTTTGCTAATTGGAGATTACTATGTTATAAGAACACAAAGCAATAATCTCCTGGTTGAAATCAGGGCGATTGGAAACAAAACAGGAATTCAGGAAACCAGAAACAGTAAACAGTAACAGGGGATTCAAATAATGCTTTGCGTTACTTTTTCTGTTTATTGTTTACTGTTTCTCTCTTTATGCCCTTGCAGAGCCTCTCAGATTTACCGATATTTATAGAATGAAGGTATTTGTCACCGCCCTGAATTCGGGAAGCAACGGAAATTGCTATTATGTCGGCAATGAACGGGAGGCGGTGCTGATCGATGCAGGCATCAGCTGCCGGGAAACGGAAAAACGCATGAAAAGGCTGGAGCTTTCCATGCACAAAGTGAAAGCGATCTTTATTTCGCACGAGCATTCGGACCATGTGCGCGGCGTGCACCGGCTTTCAAAAAAATACAACCTGCCGGTTTACATTACTCCCGGCACATTGCAGAATGCACCTTTAGAACAGCAAAATCCCTTGCATGTAAAGCTGGTTCCTTACGAACCGGTACAGATCGGCGATCTGTCTATTACTGCTTTTCCAAAACTGCACGATGCCCGCGATCCTCAGAGCTTTGTGGTACAATACAAAGATTTATGCATCGGCGTCTTCACCGACATCGGCACTCCCTGCGAACACGTGATCAGGAATTTTCAATCCTGCCATGCCGTTTTTCTGGAAGCAAACTACGATGCAAAAATGCTGGAGGAAGGAAATTATCCTTACTATTTAAAAAAACGCATCAGCAGCGATCACGGGCATTTGTCCAATGATCAGGCCCTGGAATTATTTCTTCAGCACAAACCTTCCTTCATGAGTCATATATTCCTTTCGCACCTTTCCAAAGAGAACAACGATCCGGCTCTTGCGCAGGAATTATTTCAAAAAAATACTAAAGAGGTAGAGGTGGTTTTAACTTCACGTTTGAACGAAATACCGGTATACGAGATCAGTACGGTAAAAATTCCTAAAGTGAGGCTTGAGCAGACGACGCTGTCGTTTTAGTTATTAATCCAAAAGATTAAGTATTAGTTTATACACATCTCATCTAGTAATTTCTCATACTGAGGAAATCGCTTTTTCATATCCTGCTTTTTTCCAAGCTCAAAGTCCGCAAATTCAAATCCCGGTGCTACCGTGCAGCTCACCAGCGCAAAATCTTTCTGATCGCGAAGTCTCGCTGCAAACCAGGTATGGGCAGGCACGATCGCCTGCAAACTCTCGCCAGCCTCCGCGTTCTTTCCCAGCAGAACAATTTTTAACCCTGCTTCGTCCAGCATCAATATCTCAAGCGCAGCTCCTTCATGAAAGAACCAGAGCTCGTCGGACTTAATACGATGAAAGTGGGACTTGTTCTTTTCTTCCAGCAAAAAATAAATGGCCGTGCTGACATTGCGGTTCTTATCAAAGCGTCCTGCAGGAATCGTAGCGCTGCTTCGGTACGTCTCCCTATAGTACCCTCCTTCCGGATGGGGAAGCAAATTCAGTTTTTTTATCCAATCGGCAGCTTTCATGAACTCGGCGGAAGAATAGTTTGAGGACGGCTTAAAAATACAGATTATTATTCAGAACTTTCAGCTTACATCTATTCAACGCTATGCTTACCGGAATACTCGCTCCTATGCCCGAAGAAATTGAACTCATCCTGGAAAACATGGAAGTGAAATCGGTGTATGAATCGGGCAAACGTAAATTTTACAAAGGCAGGCTGAACGAAAAAGAGTGTGTGGCGGCACTGTCGCGCATCGGAAAAGTAGCCTCTTCGGTGACGGCTGCCGTCATGATCGAACATTTTAAGATCGACCGGCTGATTGTAGCGGGCGTAGCGGGCTCTCTGAAGTCTCATTTAAAGCTGGGCGATATTGTTGTAGCCAGCGAATCGATACAGCACGACCTGGATGCGAGGCCACTGTTCCCGCAATTTGAAGCACCGCTCCTTGAAAAAGGTTTTTTTGTTTGCGAACAATCTCTGGTGAACAACTCGATTCTGGGCTGCGAAGATTTTTTGAAAGAAGATTTCCGCCGTGATATACATCAAGAAGATATCCGGACATTCGGATTGCATCAACCCAGGGTTTATACCGGACAAATCTGCTGCGGCGATCAGTTCATCCGTCTTAAATCTCAGCTTCAGAAAATTCATGAAGAGCTGCCTGATGCTCTTTGTGTAGAAATGGAATGCGGAGCTGTGGGACAGATCTGTTACGAATATAATATACCTTATGTGGTGGTACGAACTATTTCAGATTCTGCCGATGAAGAGGCTCATGTCGATTTCAGCCAGTACATTGAACGCGTAGCGAAACACTATACGCTGGGGATCATAAAAAAGATCCTGGCCAGGCTTGACTGATTCTATTATTTTCTTTCTTCCATTCTCCGGATCTCCCTGCTGTTTAACTGTCTTTTACTTTTGGGAAAAATGGCACGACCGAATTTCAGAATACAGTCGTAGCTCGAAGGCATTCCGCTCTCGGGAAAAAACTGATGGTAAAGCCTGGGCTCGATATTGCTCTCAAAGGTCACCTGATACCTTCCGTCGGGCTGAATATTTTTCCGGATTGTTTCCTGCACTTCTTCAAACGCTATTTCATACCAGATCCCATTCAGCTTATAACAGCGGCGAAGCGCATCGACTTCCACAAAGTCCATCATGGAATTCTGTACTCTGGCCTTCGGGTATGTTTTCGCCTTTAAAAGAATACCCGTCCTGGGATGCACATAAAATCTGGGCCATCTTTCATGTGAGGTTAATTCCAATTGTTGCCTGCCCCAAAGATGCCAGACCTTTTTATCTTTCAGCTCCACATGCAGATAGACAAAATCAAAAATATGGTTAAATACGTGCAGGCCTGACACACTTCTTTTATCCATGCGTGAGCAAAGCTCGGAATAGGTCTTATCCCATGGCTTACCGACACGTGAACGGATAAACCGGATCAGAGGCTGAAGGTCGTCGTTAAAGTCTTTCTGATGCGAAGCTATTTTATGCACAAAATCAATCCCTTCTTTCTGAGGCGCATTCTCAACTCCCAGTTTCTGAATGTATTTTTTATAACGAGGAGGTTTGCGCACACGGCTTCCGCGACGGTAACATTCGATCACCTCTTCGCCGAGCCTTTTGTCTCTGCGCTTCTGTCTTTTTTCTAAGGATGGTTTCATAACATACAGTTTTTAGTCTCCGGCCATTCTTACAATTTTGGGATAAAATGTACCGACAATATCCACCAGGTCTTTCTGGTACTTCATTACTTTATGGATATCCTTGTAAGCCATAGGCGCTTCATCGATACCTCCGCCCGACAATTCGACGCCCGCTTTTTCCAATTCCTGCTTCAGGTCCTTCCGGTTGATCGATGATTTAGCCATGGATCTGGACATAAGCCTTCCGGCCCCATGCGAAGCGGAATTGATCGAGGAAAAATTTCCTTTGCCTCTCACGATAAAGCCAGGAGCCGTCATGGATCCCGGAATAATGCCCAGCACACCTTTACCAGCCGGTGTCGCCCCTTTTCTATGCACGATCATCTCACGACCGTCTTCCATCTTTTCTTTCCATGCAAAATTGTGGTGATTCTCCACCATCAGAATATGTCTTTCCCCAATTGCTTTTGCGAGCTTTTTATGAATCTGGTGATGACATGCCGAAGCATAATCGCCCGCCAGGTTCATCGCCAGCCAGTACTCCATTCCTTCTTCCGAATTCAGATCCAGCCAGGCAAGACTTTGCGCTGAAGAAGGCAGCAGACATTTCTGAGTCGCGAGTTTTGTATAATGCCTGGCTATTTCCGCGCCCAAGCCTCTGGACCCTGAATGAGAAAGCACGGCCAGGTATTTTCCAGGCCTTACATCCAACCCGCTTTCTTCGGAAATCTCCGCAATACCGAATTCCACAAAATGATTTCCGCTTCCTGAGGACCCGATCTGCTTCCAGGCTCTGTCTTTCAGACTTCTTAAAATTCTTAATTCATGGAACTCCTTCCGTTCGAAAATGACATGATCATCCGGACGGCTAAAAACCTCGTTCCCGAATTTCGTGTGATCTTCCAGACTTTTTTTCAGACTTGATCTGTGGCGTTCCAGCCACGTATCGGGAAGATCATAGACCGACAGGCACATCCTGCAGCCAATATCCACGCCGACTCCATAAGGGATCACCGCATTCTCCACAGCGAGCACGCCTCCTATGGGCAAACCATACCCATGATGGGCGTCGGGCATTAATGCGCCTGCCACCGTCACTGGAAGCTTCATGGCTATTTCCATCTGGTTTCGAGCCCCTTCTTCAATGTCGGCACCTCCGTAGATCTGATAATCCAGCCTTTTTACATTCAGAGAAATCATTTTCTTTTCCTCTGTTTTGTTTCTGTACTCTTTGACAATTCGTCCGAGAATCTCGTCCTGTGCGAAGGCATCCGGATTTTTATAAAGCGCTTCCATCAGCTCAAGCTTGTACGTTTTGCTTTTGCCTTTGTAATGCCGGTCCAGCACAGCGACGATGACAGCGATCACACGCCCTTCCGGAAATCCGATTTTTCTGAGATCCTTGCCCGATAAAACTTTTGTGCTCATGGTTATTATAATTTAATTCGTTACTCTTTTTTAATTGTATCTCTACTTTCGTGATTTAGGCTCACCGTTCACAATTGTTGACTGGCAATAAATCGCAAATCATTTTGTGGGAGCGGCAGGATTCGAACCTGCTCAGCCTTTCGGCAGCGGATTTACAGTCCGCCCCAGCTCTCCATCTCTGGCGCACTCCCAATCGCTTAATCACAAATCACTCACTCATACTTGTCCTCTGGCGGAGAGCGCAGGAATCGAACCTGCCCAGGTTTTACCCTGACCACAGCTTAGCAAACCGGTACCTTACCACTCGGTCAGCTCTCCATGCGGAGGATGAGGGAATCGAACCCCCGATCCCGTTTCCGGGACGACTGTTTTCAAGACAGCTTCCTCGACCAACCGGTCACCCTCCGGTTTATTTACTTTGTGATTGAGTGCCGCAATCCGCCCATCACAAATCACCAATACCTTGCTGCCGGGAGAGGACTCGAACCTCTATAGAGAGCTCCAAAAACTCTTGTCCTGCCTTTAGACGACCCGGCAATGCTTCGACTATGTTCAAATAAACATCAGCACTTCCCGGCGCAACCATACGCTCATAAATAAAAAAAACCCGGCCTCTTTGCAGAGCCGGGTTCAGTTTCTATTCCGTATTCAACGTTATAGCTCCAAACGTGTTCGTCTGCAAATGCCCGTCACTCCTGAGGACTGACTGCAACTACTCTGATTCATTTCCAGATATGATTTCATACTTTGTGCTAACTTTTTTATAAAAAAAGAACCCCGCACATGCTCTGTACGGGGTTCGTGATATATTTCTTTCGTGAATATCAGCTATACTTTTTCCCGGACAGGCCTCTTACCTGAACTCTGACTTGATTGATATGTCTGGGATACTTGCATTGCTTTATTTTTTTCTGTTACAAAGGTAGTTTAAAAATTTCCGGTGCTCCTAGAGTTTTTCAAAAATTATTTTCCCGAAATCAATTCTGTATACTTTCTGCCAACAAAAGGTAACCGCGAAAAATATTTTCCGGACAGGTTTACTTTTCCTTTTATGAGGAATAAACCTCCAAACACCTTTAACTCATGAAAAAGATCATTTTTATTTTCATCATTTGCCTTTCTCTGGCAAAGACATCAAATGCGCAAGCTATCATTATTGACCAGTCCGGGATAAAAGAAGTAAAAGTCTTTTTCCAGGGAGCGGAGATCTCAAGAACCTTTTCAGCCACCCTGCCGGCAGGCAGGACAGAATTAAAAATCGTAAACCTTTCCACTTCCATTGATCCGAACAGCATTATCGTTACTTCTGCCGGCGCCAAAGTTATTTCAATTTATAATGAGGTAGACTTCGCCGACAAATTAAAAAATGATGAAGCCCTGAGGAAGCTCCGCGACAGTATTCAAATCGTGCAAAGCAGAAGAGCGCAGATCGAATTTCAGCAGGACGCACTGGAAGAAGAAGGAAAAGTGCTCCTGAAAAATTCTGCGAGGGTTGGAAATACACAAGGCGGCATTTCTTTGTCCGAGCTGGACCAGACCTCGATCTATCTGAGAAGAAAACTCGAAGAAATTGCCGGACTGGCTTTTCAAAAAGAAAAAGAGCTGAATAAATACACGATGATTTATGATCAGCTCAGGCAAAGGGAACAGGAACTCCAACGGGAAGATTCTTCCTCGTCCACCAACGTCTATGTACTGGCTGAAACCTCCGTGCAGCAGAAATGCAGCTTTTCGTTAAGCTATTATGTGAAATCCTGCGGCTGGGCTCCTACCTATAATATTTATTCCAAAGGCACGGGCACGCCGCTGGATATGGAATACAAAGCCAATGTACTGAACAACTGCGGGGAAGACTGGAATAAAGTTAAGCTCACCCTGCTTGCGGGCAATCCTTCACGATCGCTCAGCCTTCCCAATATGGAAACCTGGGTGCTGGCCTATCAGCACAAAAGAAGAACAGGAAAGGTTTATGGGTACAATGAGTCAGGCGATGAAGGTGCCCTTTCCAAAAAGCAGATTAAGAATGGACAGACAGGCAATTCAAAAGCATACGAATTGCAGGAGATCGAAATGGAAGAAGGAGAAATGGTTTTCGGAATTGAAGGCTCACATACGATTCCATCCAGCGAGAGGAAATACATGGTTGATATCAGCCGTAGCAAGGTGGACGCTTCTTATCTGTATCAAACCGTACCTAAAATTGATGCGAAGGCCTATCTCATCGCCAAGGTCAAAGATTGGGAAAACCTGAAACTGATCGAAGGCGATGCCAACATTTTCCTGAACGATACTTATGTGGGAAGAACCTATCTTG
Organism: Cytophagaceae bacterium; assembly: GCA_045805025.1. Taxonomy (GTDB): domain Bacteria; phylum Bacteroidota; class Bacteroidia; order Cytophagales; family Cytophagaceae; genus DATMOV01. Next base: position 12,165 of record JBJMLY010000287.1, read on the forward strand.
ATCCCCTGGCAGCCGGCGATACGCTGGATATTTCACTCGGGCCAGATCCAGCCATTCAGATCACCCGTGTGAAGAAAAAAGATTTCAGCACCAGGAAATTACTCGGACTTCATCTGATCGAAAGTTTTGTGTACGAAATCGATGTGAGAAATCTGAACAAGACGCCCATCTTCATCGAGGTATTCGATCAGGTCCCGATACCTCAGCAGGAAGAAATACAAATTACCCGCGACGAGATGCCCGATGTTTTGTACCAGGAAAATACAGGCAAGCTTACCTGGAAACTGGAAATCCCCGGAGCACAGACATCAAAAATTAAAATGGGCTACAGTATAAAATACCCGAGGGATAAAATGGTGCTCATCAAAAGAACAGGGAAGGTGGTATGTCCTAAATTCAGGTAGAACAGCAGAGTCGTCCGCTCAGGCGGACGACTCATTTTTTTTCAGACCATTGCAGTCCATGCGGAAGCACCCTTGAATTGAATTCCAAATGAATTACTCTTCTGTGCTTTTGATTTATTCCCTTGGAGGATGCATGAAGCAGAAGAGGCTTCATTAAATGAATACCTCCAGCTTCAACCTCGCAACTCTGGGCAATCGTATTCTGGGCGATGGCTGCTATTTCTTCGTCATTTAGCCTTTTGTTGTGAGAACCCGGAATAACTTTGAGACAACCATTTTTTTCGTCCGTATCATCCAGATGAATGCGAATGGTGAATGTGTCCTTCAGAATCTCTTCAGGCGGGCAAACGCTGATCACATTTCCTTTTTTTGTCCAGCCATAAAACCCATCTGTTTCGATTCTTTCTTTCACATTGATTGTTGTATCCTGGTGCCAGGTAACGTACCAGTTCGACTGAGGAGGCTTGTCGAAGTAAATTGCTTTTGACAGGAAGAAATTTCCTCCGGCACGGGAAATAACTTTTTGTATGTTCTGATTGAGCAGCAGATTTTCCAGTTCCGGGAGCTCTAACAGCAATTGACGGATTGCATATACTTTTTGCTCTGGCTGCGCTTCCTGTTTTTTGAAGTATTCCTGGATAGCAGCCTTGATCCTGTTGATTTCCTTCCTGGTAAACACATGCTTTAATACGGCTGAGCCCCTGTGCTGCAGCTGCTGCATGGAGGCGTTCAATCCGGAAATGCTGAGCTCTGTATTATACAGATCAATGGCATGAGAAAATTTGTCTTTAATTCTTCTCTTCAACGATTCAGGACCGATTACTCTTACGCTGTCGCCAAAACCTAAGATTTCTCTTTCCAGCTCAAAATTAATCTGTACGTCCAGGGAAATGATTACTCCATGCGGAAGCGTTTCCAGAAGTTTCTGGGAATGGTGTATGGGCTTGGTCAGAACATAAGGAGCTGTGGGATGATCAAAGAACAAAACTATTTTTTCTGCCCTGGCCTGATGATTCACCGTTACTCCGATCACATCCTTGAAATTGCTTTTGATATCGTTCTGCGGGCATTCAACGAATTTTGAATCGGAAATTTCAATGTCTAAAATCCGGTCCAGCGCGAGATTCTGAATGGGGTGATTCTTTTTTGTGGTACCCAGCACAAACCAGCGGTTTCTGTATTCCTTTAATAAATAAGGATGGAAGATAAATGTATTGGGCGTACGCGCCTTAAAAGACTGGTATGTCATTTCCAGGCAATGCTTATTGATAATTGCTCTGTAAATAAAATCAATGTGCTCCAACCCTTTCAGGTTATCATTGGTTTCAAAATCAATCACCGATTCCTGCTTCGTTTTTGCCGAATGCACTTTGTCTTCCAGCCTTTGCACCATGCCGCTTAATTCCTGAAAATGACTGAACCCTCTGAACTGTTTTAAAATTTCCACCACCTCCGTGAGCTTATTCAGATCCTGATTGCTGAGAGGAATATTGGTGATGGAGTATTCAGGATCTTCGTAGCTGTAATATTTTTTCTGCTGTATAATGATGGGAGCATTATAGCCCAGTTTATCGCTGCGCATCATCTGCAGGTCCATCTGTATGGTGCGCTTGCTGATACCCTTCTCTATTCCCTCATACTCATACAAGGCTTCTGAACACGCATCGATCAGATCTTCGAGCGTCCATTTTCTGAACCTGTTCCGAAGACACGTGTCAATGGTACGGTAACGGATAAGGGCATTGCGGTTTACTGGCATAGTGTTTTGACCTCACCCTGCCCTCTCCTTTAGAAAAGGGCAGGGTGAGGTTTTCATAAATATTTCTCAAAAGTTAGAAAATAATTTCAACTACGCAAAAAGACTGCGCAGATGGGTATTTATTTTGATTCATCAATTAAGGCACTCCGATGAGTGCATCTGAGATGCCCCCTCCGCAGATGGCGGAGGGGTTTTAAAAAATAAGGCCTTATAGCTTAAAAGGAAAAGCTGCGGAAAAAGACGAATGCCGTGGAGTGAGTGGAATATTCCGTTACAGCTGCGCGCAGTAACGGATAGGTTTTGCAGAAGCACCGAAATACCGCTCTATAGAAGTAAAGTAGGGAAGCGCATTTAGAGCCACTCTGCCTCGCAAGAGGATTTCCGGTTCGAATCCGGATAAGGTCACATAAAGTTCTTTAAAATAATTGTCCGTTGTAGACGGACTAAAGATCTTCCCCGAAAGGGGAAGCGTGGAAAAGGCGGAAAGCATAAGACCTGATGAGAGCTTCGGTTCGCTCCATAGTGCCGGAATTTTCCGGTATGCTGCTTAGCTGGATGCTGTTTTCTACTTGTCGGTTGAGGGTTCGACTCCCTCTCTCAATTCGGTTTGAGATAACTCAATGGTAGAGTAACAAGCCATGGACTGAAAATCCATTCTTGACGAAGCGGCCAACTTCTAAAATGGCCATCTGGAAAAAGCAGTGCCTGGCAAGGCTGGCAAAGATTCTCCGGAATCAATGCAGTCCTGACATAACTCTGAAAGTCCGGGTACGCCTGACAAGGTCCTGATTACTTTTTTGCAGGCATTATGCCGAAGGCTGGAAGCTGCAATTTGAGCTTCCAGCCGCCAAGCGGAACCCTTGCAATAAACTAATAAGGAACGTTAAGGCCGATCGGGTTTCCGTTACGGAAGGATGGCCTTGCCAAACCTGCTTTATTAAACAGGATTACAACTTGAACAGTGCATCAATAATTAAATGATTTTTCAAACGTATAAATTTTACAACCATGATGACGATTAGAATCAACGCGGGCAAAACAGGTCTTGTATTCAGAAATGGTGATTATAAAAGAGTAATCACCGAAGGTGTACATTGGGTATTTCCTTTTGACAAGGTAATCCAGTACGATATGGCCAAGCCATTCTATTCATCTGTAGATCTTAGCATCCTTTTGAAGGATCAGGAATTGGCGGATATGCTGACCTTGGTCGAAGTAAAAGACTATGAAATCGCTTTGCAATACGAAAATGGTAATTTCAGAAATGTTCTGGGCCCAGGCAGATATGCCTACTGGAAAGGCGTTACCGATTATTATTTCAGAATCGCTGACCTCAGTAAAATAGAAATTACCGAAGGCATTGATCTGAATGCACTTCAGAGAAAAGAAGTATTGCCTTACGTGAGAATCTATGTAGTGGAATCTTTCGAAAAAGGCTTGCTCTATATTGACGGTAAATTCGAAAGAATGCTGGAAACCGGAGTATATTACTTCTGGAAGAATGCGACCATTATTTCTGTGTTAAAAGCGGACCTCAGACAATTGCAGATGGAAATATCCGGCCAGGAGATATTGACCAGGGATAAGGCAGCCCTGAGAATAAACTTCTATGCCCAATACAAAGTTACCGATATTGTTAAGGCTTTGGTTGAAAATAAGGAGTACGAAAAGCAGTTGTATATATTGCTGCAGCTTGCCCTGAGAGAATTCATCGGTACGCTTACACTGGATGAATTGCTGGATAAAAAAGAATCTATTTCCGAATACGTTGTTATGACGTTAAAGGAGAAAGCTTCAGCCCTTGGCGCAGAGATCAAAGGAGCGGGTGTCAGAGATATTATTCTGCCCGGCGAAGTGAAAGAGATCATGAACCAGGTCCTGATCGCCGAAAAGAAGGCGCAGGCCAATGTGATCATGAGAAGGGAAGAAACAGCCTCGACCAGAAGCCTGCTGAACACCGCAAAGCTGATGGAAGAAAACGAGATGCTGTTCAAGCTGAAAGAAATGGAATATGTTGAGAAGATCGCCGATAAGATCAACAGCATTTCATTATCCGGAGGCAACCAGGTCCTGGACCAGTTAAGGGACATATTCGTTCCTAAAAAGTAACCTTTACCCCTCCCTTAAAGGAGAGGGGGCAGGTAAAGAAAAAATAAATTCATCTGCGCAAAAAGACTGCGCAGATGCTGTTCTTCTTTGTATTTAGTATACCTCTCCTTTAGAAGAGGCTAGGTGAGGTTTAAAATTTTAAAAAAATGGAATTAAAAGGAAATCAGATTATAGAACTTGGCTATCCGAATGGAAAAGTAATCGGACTTGTACTGAAGGTATTAGAGAAAGAATTCAAAGGCCTGGAAAATCAGGCAGTCCTCGATCTTTTACAGAAACTGCTGAAAGATCCGGCTCAGTTTGAAAACGATCCAAGATTCTCAGAGATAACAGAAGAGCTGCTGAAGCCATCTAAAGAAGCGCTGGTAAAAGAGTTGAATTCAAATCCGGATGATTATACCATTTACGGAGCAGAAGGAATTGAAGCAGGAGCGATACGTCAGATGGAAATTGCCATGAAGCTGCCGGTAACCGTCGCGGGCTCTTTGATGCCTGATGCCCATCAGGGATATGGATTGCCGATCGGCGGAGTGCTTGCTACGAAAAATGCAGTCATTCCTTACGGAGTGGGTGTGGATATAGGATGCAGAATGTGCATGAGCCTATTTGAAATCCCCGCTTCGATAATCCAGGATAAAAAGGAAGATCTTAAAAAGATGCTAATCAAAAACACTATGTTCGGACGGGCAACATTTAAAAAGCCGAAAGATCATGCTGTAATCGATAGCCCCTTGTTCAGCGAAATAAAATTGCTGGGCGGACTTAAAGACAAAGCATACCAGCAACTTGGATCTTCCGGAGGCGGAAATCACTTTGTGGAATTCGGGATTACCGAAATCCTGACTGATGAAAATGAATTCAATCTGCCTAAAGGGCAATACCTGGCATTACTTTCGCACTCAGGCTCCAGAGGTTTCGGCGCTACCATCGCCGGGCATTACACCAAACTAGCCATGGAGCTCTGTAAGCTTCCGCAGGAAGCGAAACATCTGGCATGGCTTGATCTGGATACTGCCGAAGGGCAGGAATACTGGCTTGCCATGAACCTGGCGGGAGATTATGCTTCGGCATGTCACCACCAGATCCATGAGCGGATCGCGATAGGACTTCGTGTAAATCCGCTGGCGATGATCGAGAATCACCACAACTTCGCCTGGAAAGAAAAAGACGCCAAAGGCTCCGAAGTGATCGTGCACAGAAAAGGCGCGACACCGGCAGGCAAAGGCGTACTCGGAATTATTCCTGGATCCATGAGCGCACCAGGCTATATTGTAAGAGGCAAAGGAGATCCGGCTTCGATCAACTCCGCATCGCATGGGGCGGGAAGAGCGATGTCAAGAACGCAGGCAAAGAATACGCTTGACCCGAAACAGATGAACCAGATCCTTGCCAATGCCGGGGTCGAGCTTATTGGTTCAGGACTGGATGAAGCGCCGATGGCTTACAAGGATATTAAAGCCGTGATGGAAGCACAAAAAGAGCTGGTAGAAGTTGTCGGATCCTTTATGCCAAAGATTGTAAGAATGTGCGGTGACAATTTCTTCAAAGAGGCAGATTAATACCAGCCTCTTTGAACTATTAACCAGGAAACAGAAAGCCGTTGACCAGGGAATTTTTAAATTTAAAAAATAACAACGATGAGTTTTATTATTGTAGACGTTGAAGCAGACGGGCCAATACCCGGAAAATATTCTATGGTGTCTTTCGGCGCCGTAGCGGTTGAGCCTTCACTGAACAAAACATTTTATGGCAAGGTGAAGCCGGTTTCCTCCGAATGGGTCCCGGAAGCTTTGGCAGTAAGCGGATTAAGCCGGGAAGAACATCTGAACTTTCAGGAACCCGAAAAAGTAATGCGGGAGTTTAAGGAATGGCTCCATGCCAATTCGAAAAACAGACCAGTATTTGTTTCCGACAAACCCTGCCTTCGACTGGCAGTGGATCAACTATTATTTTCATTTTTACCTGGGAGCAAATCCTTTCGGATTCAGCGCCCGCCGGATCGGCGACATGTATGCCGGAATGATGAAAGACCTTTCCAAAGGATCGGAATGGAAGAAATTCCGAAAAACAAAACATACTCACAATCCGGTGGATGACGCCAAAGGAAACGCCGAGGCTCTGCTGACCATGAAAGAGATGGGGTTGAAATTTTAATAAGCATCAATAAAAACCCAGCCTCTTAAAATATTTCCTGCCTTTCCGCGACTACAGGGTAAAACCTTAAATCGTAAAAATATGGAACATGCACTGCCGATTGCCGGATGCATCCTTTTAGGTATAGGAGCATTTCTCGGACTTGGATTTTTAGTAAAATTTTTATGGAACAAAATACTTCCCAACATCTCAGGCCTTAAACGAGTAACCTACCTTCAGGCCCTGGGGATTCTGATCCTGGCCCGCTTACTTTTTGGCGGAGTCGGCTATGCCCATGGCTGGGGACGCGGCTGCCATAACAACGACTACCATTGCAGTCAGAAATGGGACGGTTGCAAACAGCCAGCTGAAGAAAATAAAAACAGCAAAATGCCTGAATAAAAAAGAAGTTGAATCAAACAGAGAGAGCCTGTGCTTATGACAGCACAAGCTCTTTTTTTATTATCTCACAACAGGCTTAGCCTCTTCTTCCTCAACTCTGTTGTCCTTTTTCTTTAAAGGCCTGGTAAGCCTTCGGGTAGAAACTTTTGAATTGATCAGCTCGATAACACCGGCAAAAGCCATGGCGAAATAAATGTAGGTCTTGTCAATATGCATACCGGCACCTTCCATGACCAGCGTCGCACCGATCGTAATCAGGAATGCAAGGGCCAGAACTTTCAGCGAAGGCCTGGAGTCGATAAACTCCGATATCTTTCCTGATAAAAAGAACATCAGCGTCATAGACAGGACTACAGCGAGAATCATGATTTCTACCTGATCCACCAGACCAATCGCCGTTAGTATAGAGTCGGCAGAGAATACCAGATCGATCAGCACGATCTGGATCACTACCTTAAACAAGGTCTTCGGTTTCTGAGCCTGTTCTTCTTCTTCTTCGAACAGGCCATGAATTTCCGAGGCACTTTTATGGATCAGGAACAATCCACCCAGGAACAGAATCATATCTCTGATGGAAACCGGGTGATTAAAACCTTTCATCGTCGTAATGCTGAACAGCGGTTCGGTCATATGAGCCAGCTCTGCGATAAAGAGCAAGGCAATGATTCTTACACCCAGAGCAATGGCCAGACCTGTTTTCCGTGCAAGATCCGCTTTCTTTTTATCTTCAAGTCCGCCAGCCAGAATTCCTATAAAAATAATATTATCGATACCCAGCACTACTTCCATCATCGTCAATGCTAACACTGAAATTATAATCGTAATCATTTATGATACTTGTTTTAATTTTTAATAAATAGAATAAGGACAACCGCAAAGCGTTCTCAGGTATTAACTGCTTACTGATACGTTGGGTTATTGAAGATCCGGGCAGTCTGGATCAGGGAAAATTATCCTAAGTCAGGATAATCCTTGCAAAGATGATGGAGTTGAAAGAATGGCTGGCAACAAAAATAATCGTATTCATGGTACTCATAAAGCCTCTGGCTTCGCTTGTTTTGCAATTGATACCCTTGCCGGGGCAAAAAGTAACCAGGAATAATTTTATTTATTTTACACCCTTTTAAGCAAGTTTGCGTAGCATTTGTACTTACTTATAAATCAAGGTTAAAGCACCTTTGGCTGGATTTACGTCCACCAGAATCTTCTCCCCCTTTTTCCTGAAAGCGAGCTTTTTATCCTCCTGCATGATCTTTGAAATCTTATGCTTATGCTGGGCAAGGACCAGGGTTACCGTATGAAATTTTGTACTGGCAGAAGCTGCAGACCAGATCAGAGAATCTTCCGGTGAAAAAGGCTCCGCAGTAAACTCAATTTTAGCAGCCTGGTGATGCTCGTCGGTTTGTGTAACTATTGGAGTATATTTTTTTCTGAGCATTTCATACGTCAGCACATCCGAAAGTGTGCCTACCCACAGACTGTCTGACCTTGACAAAGCCTGCAGGTATTTCATGTGCGCTTCATAATCTCTTAGACTGATCTTTCCCCAGCTTGCGTCGTTCACGCCATGTACTTCCCTGATTCCCCATGATTTTTCCTGTATCGCCTGATCTGCCAGACTGTTCAGGTCACGCAGGGAATTCTGGGGAGAGTACGCTTTAAAGTTCAGATATAAAGGATCTTCAATTTCCGGCGACTGTGTCGCATTGAAGCTTCCCGCGCGCGCACCTGCATACCCTCTGTAGCGCAGGTAGGAAATCATCGTATCGGTATAGATGTCGAAAGGGAACATGAAAAA
>JBJMLY010000288.1:0-2941 GCA_045805025.1 Cytophagaceae bacterium
AAGGCAATAATCAGTATGACGCCTCATACGATGAAATAAGAATGTATGGAAACGGAGTAGCCGCTGCCCGAAAAGGAAGTAAATGGGGTTACATCAATAAGACAGGAACCGAGGAGCTTAAATTCTTATACGAAGACGCGGGACAGTTTATCAATCATGTTGCGGCCGTAAAGTCCAACGGTAAATGGGGAATAATAGATCCGAACGGGAAATTCCTGACACAGCCTGAATACGATGATTATAAAATCTCAGCAGACGGACAAAAAAGAAGCTTGTTTAAAGGAGGCAAAGAATATACAGTACTCGATAACGGTACGGTAAAATAACGATTATGATTTTTGTACTGAAAATTCCCAACAGAATCTATCTCGTTATTATTGCCATTTCCATGCTTATCACTGGCTATGGCTTTGAAGCGGATGAACGGGAAACAGTGGGATGGACAAACATAGGCATGAATATCCTTATCATTGCCGGTATCTTCTTTCTCCTGAAAAACGGGACATTCCTTCACAGTACTTATTTTCGCTGGATCTCGGCTTGTTTTTCCATTACCATCCTGGGCGCCTTATTCAAAATCATGCACTGGCCTTTTTCAGGTCCCATGCTGATTATAAGCATGGCAGGCATTCCCATAATCTACGGTCTTCATTTTTATACCAAACCGATCAAAGAAACCCTCGATTACGTCAAGCTCATCTGGGTGCTGTTGTTTTTTCTGCTAAGACTTGCTTATATGATGCACTGGTACCAGAATCAGGACCTGTTACTGGTCAGCAGTATCCTCTTCTTCCTGATCCTGGTTTGGGTATTTAATGAAGGAAGGAAAGATCCGGAATGGATGAATTCCTGATCTCCTGAAACCCAGGCGCGAATCACAAAATATTCCCAAACAAATAATTCTCCAGCAAAGTTGTATAGATAGTACAGGACAGGGTAGAAGGGATGGAAGATGGAAATGATTAATACAATTATGCTCCTGAGCGAGCAGATGGTGAACGATGATGATCAGGTTATCTGCAATTCAACAGAAGGCACACTTGAAAAAGTGAACACAGGAGGGAAAATTTTTACATTCAACAATACAGAAGATGCCTTGGATTATCTGAAATTCCAATGCTGTTCCGATAAGCTGATCAGTCCGGAATGGATTGTGTTTGACCATAGCTTCCCTCAACAGGATTGCGTAGAATTTCTGACAGCATTTGAAAACCTCAGCTTTTCCAATAAAGAGCAGGTACTGATTATACGTTTGGGAGCTATAGGGGAAGAAGATAGAAAAGTGCTGAAGGGAGCCGGCGTGAACCAGTTCGTATCAGCACCGGCCAATCTGAATGAGATAAAAAGCCTTTACTTCAAGTATCAGGAGGAACAGCAGGAAACTAAATTAAGGAAAGCATCTTAATTGCTCTCACCCAAAAAGATCGGAAGACAGATAGCGGTCTCCTCGGTCGCAGATAATACACACAATTACGCCTTCGCTGATTTCGTGGCTCAGTTTGGACGCAGCCATGACGGCTCCTCCGCTGCTCATTCCGGCAAAAATTCCTTCTTCTCTGGATAAACGGCGGGTCATTATCGTGGCTTCTTCCTGCGTAACATCGATCTGCTGATCCACACGCTGAGGTTCAAAAATCTTCGGAAGGTATTCTTTAGACCACCTGCGGATCCCCGGAATTTTTGCCCCGTCGCTGGGCTGTACTCCCACAATCTGAACCTTATTGTTCTTTTCCTTGAGGTACCTGGAGCAACCCATGATCGTACCGGTGGTACCCATGGAAGAAACAAAATGGGTGATCTTTCCATCCGTATCTTTCCAGATTTCAGGTCCGGTCGTGTGGTAATGCTCCATGTAATTATCCGGGTTGGCAAACTGATTCAGCATAAAATACCCTCCCTTGGCAAACTGAGCATGGGCATAGTCAATGGCTTCTTCCATAGAACCTTCTGCTGAGGTCAGCGTTACTTTTGCGCCAAAAGCTTCCATCGTGAGCACTCTTTCGCGGGTAGAGTTGGAAGGCATGACCAATTCAATCTCGAGTCCGAACAAGCGGGCGATCATAGCCAGGGCTATTCCTGTATTCCCGCTGGTCGCTTCGATCAGCTTTATTCCAGGTTTAATATCCCCGCGTTGCAGTGCGCCACGGATCATGCCATAAGCAGCGCGGTCCTTCACGCTGCCTCCCGGATTGTGACCTTCCAGTTTGGCATATACTTTTATTCCTGGTTTATTGATAACCTTTGAAATCTCCACCAGAGGAGTATTGCCGACAAAATCCAGCAAGCTTGCCATTATTCCGATTTGATTTTAACCTGTTCCTGGTGGTAGATCTTTGTATGAGGCGGAAGGCTGTTGGTAAGCCATACATTTCCTCCCACCACGCAATGCTTTCCGATAACGGTATCTCCCCCAAGGATTGTAGCCCCTGAATATATGACCACATGATCTTCGATGGTGGGATGCCGTTTGATGTTTGCCATATCTTTTGCAACACTGAGAGCTCCCAGCGTTACACCCTGATAAAGCTTGACGTGCTTGCCGATAACAGCGGTTTCTCCGATGGTAATTCCGGTACCATGGTCAATAAAAAGGTATGTACCGATTTTTGCTCCCGGGTGAATATCGATACCGGTTTTGGAATGGGCATATTCAGTCAGCGCTCTTGGAAGCAGAGGAATATTAAGGTTATTAAGCACATGGGCCATCCGGTAAAATGCCATGGAATAGAAGCCTGGATAGGCCCGAATAACTTCATATTCTGATTTCGCGGCAGGGTCTCCTTTAACAATGGCTTCTATGTCCGTATTTAGATCATCGTACACATCCGGCAACTTGTTCATAAAGGCTGCGGCAAGTTCTCTGGCTTTACCCGGAAGGTGCTGCTGCATGGTCATAAGTATGGTGCAAAGCTCGGCTTCAAAAGCTTCAAAAGCCGACATG
>JBJMLY010000289.1:0-7498 GCA_045805025.1 Cytophagaceae bacterium
GGGAAATGTAACGAACGTTGGAACTCCGATTAACACTCGTGGAAACGAGCAATTTCCATACCTGAGCAATGATGGTAAATTTTACTTTGCTTCAGACGGCCACCCTTCACTGGGAGCACTCGATATTTTTACAGTAATCAAGGATGACAAAGGCCAGTTCAAAATTGAAAACGTAGGACGCCCGATCAATACTAGCTACGATGACTTCGGGATTTTCTATATTGACTCACTGAACGGATATATTTCTTCCAACAGACCAGGCGGTAAAGGCGATGACGATATCTACACCTTCTACAACAACATCGTTATCAATGTACATTATTTCATAGATGGCGTTACCATGTTCCAGGATAAGAAAACCTATCCTCAGGAGCATATCCTTGGCAATGCCACCGTTAAAGTTATTAACGATAAAGGAGACACGCTTGCGACACTGATGTCTGACAGCCTCGGCCGTTTCAAATACGAAGTGAAGCCTGAAGAAAACTATACTTTACTTGCCTCCAAAGAAGGTTATGTGACGGAAGAAGTGCATTTCTCTACCATTGGAAAAACTGCTGATAAAACAAAACTGCATCCCGGAGAAAACGATGTGGACCTTGGCGTAAAAATCGTCCTTCCGAAAAAAGAAGTTGGTATTACCCTGGTTATCGACAACATCTATTATGACTTTGACAGAGCGAACATCAGACCTGATGCAGCCATCGAACTTTACAAAATTGTAGAGTTCATGCGCAACAATCCAGACATCAAGATCGAGCTTAGCTCACATACCGATGCCAGAGGTTCTGCTCAATACAACAGAGTGCTTGCACAGAAAAGAGCTGACTCGGCAGTTGCCTATATCATCAAAAAGGGAATTGAGAAAACAAGAATTACAGCCAAAGGTTACGGCGAAGACAGACCCCTGGTGGAACACGTAAACGACAGCACGACTGTAACATATACCGAAGCCTATATCAACAAGCTTCCTACCAAGGAAGAGCAGGAAAAGGCTCACCAGAAGAACAGAAGAACGGAGATGACCATCACCAACGTATCTGATCCTAATATCAAGATCAAGAAGAAAGGGGCTGGCGAAGGCGACGGAACCCTTAAGATCAAAAGAAAAGGAGAAGAATAGTATCCTCTAAAATCAGTAAAAAAGTCTTCCGGCATCCGTCGGAAGACTTTTTTATTTAGAAACAGCGCAAAATCGGGTTCAAAGTTTCCGTAATACCTATTACTGATCTATTTTTACAGTATGGATGACAAGTACATGCAGCGTGGAGTGTCTTCTTCCAAAGAAGATGTTCATAATGCGATAAAAAATCTGGATAAAGGGCTTTACCCAAATGCCTTCTGCAAGGTCATTCCCGATATTCTCGGCTCGGATCCTGAATGGTGTAACATCATGCATGCAGACGGAGCCGGCACCAAATCATCGCTGGCCTATATATACTGGAAAGAAACAGGTGACATTTCCGTCTGGAAAGGAATTGCCCAGGATGCCATCATCATGAATACCGATGATCTTCTCTGTGTGGGCGCAACCGATCAGATCCTGGTATCATCGACCATAGGAAGAAATAAAAATCTGGTTCCGGGTGAAGTGATCTCGGCCATTATCAACGGCACAGAAGAAGTTCTGCAGATGCTGCGCGATCATGGCATGAACATCTACAGCACCGGCGGCGAAACGGCCGACGTCGGAGACCTGGTACGTACCATTATTGTTGACAGCACCGTCACCTGCCGCATGAAACGGGAAGATATCATCAGCAACGAAAAGATAAAACCCGGCATGGTTATCGTCGGACTTGCTTCATCCGGACAGGCATCGTACGAAAAAGAATACAACGGAGGAATGGGTAGCAACGGGCTTACGTCAGCGCGCCATGATGTCTTCAGCAAGATTTTTGCCTCCAAATATCCGGAGACCTTTGACAATTCTATTCCGGATGACCTGGTATATACCGGCAAGTATAAAGTTACCGACCGGTTTGAAGATGTACCTGTAACCGCAGGCAAGCTCGTACTCTCCCCGACACGCACCTATGCGCCGATCGTGAAGGAAATTTTAAAAGAACACCGGAAAACCGTGGGCGGCATGGTACACTGCAGCGGGGGCGGACAAACCAAAGTGCTCCATTTCGTCAATGACGTGCATATTGTCAAAGACAATCTTTTTGATATTCCCCCTCTATTCCGCATGATCCAGCAGGAAAGCAATACTTCCTGGAAAGAAATGTATAAGGTTTTTAACATGGGACACAGAATGGAGTTTTATGTAGAAGAGAAATACGCAGCCGATATAATATCAATATCCCAGTCATTCAAGGTGGATGCAAAAATCATCGGGCGTGTGGAAGCCGGCAAAGACAAGAAATTAACCATCAGCACTAAAAAAGAAACGTTTACCTATTAACATTTACTATTATGGGAAGAGCATTTGAATTCCGCAGAGGCAGAAAAGAAAAACGCTGGGACTGGATGTCCAAGACTTTCACCAAATATGGCCGCGAAATTTCTATGGCTGTCAAGGCCGGTGGAGCGGACCCTGAAAATAATTCGAAACTGCGTGCCATCATCCAGAATGCGAAGACTGACAATATGCCTAAGGATCGTATCGAAAACGCGATCAAAAAAGCATCGAGCAAGGAAGAGGGTGCATTTGAAGAGCTGGTATATGAAGGCTATGGTCCTTATGGTGTTGCCATCCTTGTAGAGACCGCCACGGACAACCCTACCCGCACCGTAGCCATGGTCAGAATGCATTTTACCAGAAATGAAGGAACTCTTGGGAAAACAGGCTCCCTGGATTTCCTGTTCGAACGCAAAGGGGTGTTTAAGATCAACGGTGAAGGACTGGATAAAGATGAGCTGGAACTGGAACTGATTGACTTCGGCGCCGATGAAGTGGAACAGCTGGACAATGAAATTTATGTTTACACTGCATTTCAGGATTTTGGAAAAATGCAGAAAGCCCTGGAAGAAAAAAAGCTGAATGTCATGAGCAGCGAACTTAAAAGATTCCCGACATCCACCACGGCTGTAACCAAAGAGCAGGAAGAAGAAATTCTTGAGCTGGTCGACAAATTCGAGCAGGAGGATGACGTTACTGCCGTTTACCACAACATGCAATACAACAACTAGTGAAACGTCTATTCCTTTCATGGCTTTTTCTCGCTTCTTCTCTTCTGATCTTCACATGCCAGAAGGGGAAAGACACACTGATCCCTGCTAAAACCGAAAGGCATATTTTTGAAGGAGAAATAAACGGAAGAGGAAAAGCCGTAGGGTGCCATCATATTTCGGCCATCAATTCAGGTCATAGCAGGATTGTCTCCATCATCAGCAAGCCCGATAGGCATCATGTGTACGAAGCTACCGTGGAAATCTTTGACAAAAAAAGATCAGAATGGATCAGGAAAGAAGGTCGCTCTTCTTTTTATCCGGATGCCTGGAGCAAAGAAAAAGTTTTAAGCGAAATTACCTCTGCCTTTAACAATCCCGCCAAAGTAAGCAAAGGAACAAAATGGGAATCGGTTTCCGATTCCGGAATAAAGATCAGCGGGTATACCAATGAGCAGGGACAAATTACAACAGCCTACCCCCTATATGTTCACTGAATGCTTTCCAAAAAAGAACTTATCGAAAAAGCCGGAAGCCCGGAAACCATCCCTCAAATCAGCCTGCAGGTAAAGAAATATTCACAGGATGATTTTAAGGATCCCAATTCCGAGCAATCCATCGTACTTTGCTATGCCGATAAAAATGAAGCGGCCGATATTCAGGATTTCTACCTGAATGCTTTATCAAAAAGCGGTATCAGCAAGGACTATATTATTCCCTTTCTTGACCACACGATCTTTCAGTTTAAAGTTATCGATCGGGATAAATTTGAATCCCTGCTGAAAGAACAAACCGATAATCTGAATGAAGAATTTTCTCTTTCTATGAAAGGTGATTTTATTTCCGGCATCATACTCGTCGAAAACTGGGATTATATTAGTCTGCTGGCCGAAACATCCAGCGAATATATCGCGTTTTTCTGGGAGACTACTGCATAATTATGGCTGAAATTCCTGTATTCCCTTCTACCCGTGGACTCATCTTTGATATAGACGGCACATTGATCGATACCATGCCGGTGCACTATAAAGCTTCTCAGCTCATCTGCAATGCCCATGGCTTTGATTTTCCTCTTGATTTCTTTCATGCCTCCGCAGGTATTCCTACCGAAGAAGTATTTGAAATGCTAATCAAAAAGCTCAAGCTTAATCATGATGGCCGAGCCCTTGGAAGAATGAAAGATGAGAAATACATAGAGATGATGAACGAAGTAAAGCCCTTGAAAGAAGTATACGATGTCGTACTGAAATACAGAGGGAAGCTTCCCATGGCGCTGGGAACCGGAGCCACCAAACCTGTTGCATTTAAAACACTGAAAGCCGCCGGACTTCAGGACATGTTTGACATTGTCATTACACCGGAAGATGTGAAACACCCGAAACCGGCTCCTGATACATTTTTATTATGCGCCGAACGCATGGGAATTGAGCCTCAGTATTGTCAGGTTTTTGAAGATGGAGATCCCGGTATAAAAGCGGCTATCGACGGAGGAATGATGGTGGTGGATATCCGAAAGTATGTAAACGTATTATAAGCTTTGAAAATTTTTTAAAGTTGTCAAAGCTGTTCAAGGGATTTTCTATACCAGGCCGAATAAATCATTCCAGCATAAAAAAAACGATCCTCCATTTTTACCAGTCCCATTTCATTAAACGCATCATCAAATTTTTCAAGCCGGCTGTTTTTAAGACCCGCGATGTATTTAAAAAAAATATACATCGTTTTCAATAATAATTTCTGCCATACTTTATGAAATCTGTTTTCACTGATCTTGAAGTCTGAGAACAGCCAGATTCCTCCCTGCTTTAAATGAAGATTGAGCTTTCCGGCAAAAGCGCTGAGCTGTTTCCTCTCAAAAAGATTAAATATAAAAGGTGTGATTACCACATCAAAAACTTCGTCTGCTTTGAGGTCTTCTTCGGTGCCATGCCTGAATTGAACCGCGGAGCTTCCCTGAATATTCACTATTGCTTTTTTACTTAGTCGGATCATTTCAGCTGAGTGTTCCACATATAAAACATTACGTACCTGGAATTTCAGAAGCAGATCTTTCAGAAATCTTCCTGAGCCTCCTCCGATAATAAGTACTTTTGAATTTTCAGGAATAGTGTTTAAAAACTGCATCTGCGAGCGGTGAATCGAATCACCGAATACCAGCCTGGAAAGGGAATCATAATAAGAAGCTATAAAATCAAAATTTGCCGCCATGGGTCAATGAAAATATCCTGAAATGTTATATCATATTATAGATATATATTGTAATCAGCCTTCTGGTTTTAGCAGGTGCTTTCATTTCATTTACCCGCCCAAAAAACTAATAGCGTATGGAACGTGCCTGTTAAAGCTCAGGAGTACCAGAAGAAACTGAAGTACCATGGCACCATCGACAAGAAGCAGAAAATAATATTCCCCGGAATCAGCTTTGGCTTTATAAATTAAAATAGCCGCGAGCAGAAAGGATAGCTCAAAAGCAGCCATACTGTATAGGTCTTTATAATGAAAAACCACAAGTACCGCAGCTATTAAAAGTAAGGCAAATGACAATATTTTTGTCTTGGATATTCCCACCAGACCCGGTATGGTTCGGATATCCTTCACATCAAAACGCAGATCGCGTATATCAAAAATGATGGCAAGGGCGAATAAAAAAAGATAGCGTTCCATAAAAATCAATACTACTTCAGAATTTCCAGGACTGATCCCGGCTTTGAGTGCCGGAAGCAGGACGCTGGATCCAGTCCATACATAAGTAATGACAAAGGCTTTAAGTAAAGGAATTCTCCTGAGCGGAGTGAGTCTGGCTGAGCCCAGGCTCAGAGAAAAATAATAGGCAAGGGAAATTATTGCCAGATGAGCAAAAAATAAAAAAGCTTTATATGAGGAGAAAAAAGAAAGACCAAGAATGACAAATCCCATAAAGATGTTAATCCTCTTGAGCCACATTCTGTTTTTTAGCCTCCAGCCTAATCTGCCCTGAGCTATTTCATCAAGCGCTGATTTCTCTCCAACAAAGAGATCAACATTATAGATAAAAAATGTAGAACAGAATACAATAGGCAATAAAGGGAATGTGGAATTTATGCTAATTGGAATTCCGAGAAGACGGTATGTTTCCATAGTCATACATACTGCACAAATTGCGATAAATACATTTCCGTAAAAGATCCAGTGCAATGCGGCTTTCATAAAATTGAAGTATACAAACTAGTAATAATTTCAGACAACTTGAAACAATGGATGCTGTCTGAATAGTTATTGGTTTTTTCTACGTGTTTTTATCAAATTGAAAATGAGATAAATACGGAATTATTACCAAAGAACTCTTATTGGGGCTTCCTATAAAACATTCATTCCCAAAACAGCTTATGGTTTAACAATTTATGTAAAACTAAAACCAATAGCTATGAAAAGATCTTTTACAGTCATTGCATTTTGCACTTTTGCATGCCTCAATGCTTTGGCAGCAACGATAACAGTAACCGTTTCGGATTTTACCTTTTCACCTTCCACGGTTACTATTCAGCCGGGAGATGCTGTGATGTTTAATTTTACTTCAGGAACTCACAGTGTAACTTCCGATAATTCGAAGTGGACAGAATTTGTTGGTACTGCACCAGCGTCAACCACGATCTCAACGCCGTTTACAACCGCAGGTACGTATCCATACTATTGCAAATTTCATGGTACTGCCGGAGGTACCGGCATGGCAGGGACTATCACCGTTTCCGGAACAACAGGTATTCGCCCTCAGATTTCAGCCTCTCTGAACATATTTCCCAATCCGGCTTCAGACCTGGTAACGATATCCTTTGATCAAAGCACAAAGAAAGCACGCACGCTGAAAATCACCAATGCGATTGGAGCTGAAATAAAAAGCCTTGATCTCTCAGAAGGACTGGATTCTTACTCCGCTAATTTTTCCGACCTTGAACCAGGATTATATTTTTGCAACCTTTATTCAGAAGATGGAATTATTGAAAGCAGAAAGCTGATCCGTACACGCTGATAGGTATTTCTTCATTATCTGAGCGGACTATAGGTGTTTTATTCAACCAGCTATGATTAAAAACAATTGATCCGGCAGATATAAAAGGTCAGGCATGCCTGACCTTTTATTGTTATTGTACATCCTTCTCTAAAACTTTGGACCTTCCAAAAAAGAATTGGAATCCAACTGTGATATTCTGCAGATTAAAATTAAACCGGTAATCATAGCTTGCGGTTTTATCTTCATTGCCAGAAGAATCGTTGATACGATTAAAATGTGCATTGAATGCCGCCACGTCAAAAATAACTTCGGCAGATACCCGGTTGGTAAGAAAAAGATTGACCCCCGGCTGAAAACTTAATCTGGGCCTCTGTAATTGTACAATATGAAAATAAC
>JBJMLY010000290.1:0-5221 GCA_045805025.1 Cytophagaceae bacterium
AGCATAAGCCATAAACTTAGTGGTAAGCTTAAGGGTGGATCCGCTGCTGATATTTGAGATGCCGATGAACTGATCGAAGATCATGTCTTCGTTACCGGAAAAAATTTCACCGTACCATTCTCTGCCGGATACAATGATGTTTTCATTGTCCGATTCATGAAAGAAACGATCATCGAAGCTGGTCAGAACCTGATCCTGGGGGCCTGCATCTCCCTGCGTCCCGATCCTTTTGCCATTTCCCGGGCCGATAGTCAGGAAATAATAAGCCTTGTCGGAGTACAGGTTTTTATTCTGTGTAAAGATCTTGCTGCCGCTGTTGTAAGTCCAGGTATCAGGGCCTTTTCCGTAGAAAAGAATATAGTCCCCTGCATCAAAGACCCCGTCAGCTTCGCCAAAGACCAGGATAGAATCTTCAGCCAGGTCGTCTATGCGGGCTATAGAATTGGCCTGTGGAAGCATGCCGCCGCCGTTTCCCAAAATCCGGATCTGCCTTGGGTCGATGGAGGCCGGATTAATTCCCATATTCTGCAGGAAGCTGTAATCGATTTTAAATACTCCGCTGCTTTGAATGGATATCTTATGCCAGATTCCGGAAGAGAGCATGGAAGATGTTGCTATACTGCTGGTTCTGGAAAGTCTGTGAATAGAAGGAGTGTTTTCGGTGGTATAGCTGAAATCAAAGGAAATGAGCTTTTCAGGAATTCCGTTGTTGTATTTCAGGGGAATAAAAGAGATAAAGCTTATCGGTTTGCCGTATTGATGGCCGACCTCAATGGTTGTTTTCTGGCTTATTTCAGGATGTCCTGCCAGCAATTTCTGCTCGGCGACCGATAAAGAGGCATAGATGGGGTTCAGGATGCTGAATTCCGTAACATTTCCATCGATGCGCTGAGAGAAAACAGGAAGGTAGCCGTTCTTTGAATCGTGGGAAGCCCCGCCGAAATTCAGGACATTTTTGAGCTTTCCAAGAGAATCAAGGATGGCAGTTGGGCCTGACCAATTGATATCCACATGGTTAATGCTCTGCGCCCTGCCTTGCAGCAAGAGTAAAAAAGCAAATATGGATAAGGAAATTATCCTGAGCATTGGTTTCAAAATAAAGGCTTTAGCTATGGATCCTAACTAACGAAATCAGGAAGGGTTTAGTATAATCAGTCGCAATTGACAACCAAACAGTTGACAATAAGCCTCTGATTATTTAGTCAACGGTCCACTGCTGACTAGCTACTATCAATTTACGCAGATTTTACCTTATAAGTAAATCCTTCCATAATCAGATTGGCCAGCAGTTTTTTGCAGGCTGTTTCCACGTTCTTTTCGGCTTCTGCCTGATCGTTGGCTTCCAGCTCAAGGCTGATGTGCTTACCGATGCGTACATCGCCAATATTCTGAATACCCAGGTTGCCTAGTCCGAGTTTGACGGCTTTCCCCTGAGGGTCAAGAATTTCTTTAAGAGGCATGACGTCGATTTCTGCGATAAACTTCATAGTAATAATTTTGAATTTTGAGTTTTAAGTTTTGAGTTATTCCCTTTGTCATCCAGAGGCACGAGGGAACTTGTTATTTTAAAGGATCGCCCCCGGTTTTTATTGATTTTTTCAGAATCACATTATCTACCAAAGACAAAATTATGTATAAAAAGATAATTATGGGAATTCCCAGCCATTTTAAAAAAGAAAGCAGTAAAATGCTTAATACTAAAAAGATGAATCGTATCTCATTGCCTGTCCATTTAAAGTGTTTGAATTTAAGGGCGAAGAGGGGAAGCTCTGCGACCAGAAGGTAGGACATGATAATGCAATAAGCGCTCAGGAATACTGGATTTAATATAAAGGTGCTTACAGGGCCCAACTCCATCGTGGTCATTGAATTCGACTGAGGAAGTGCAGATAAAGGTGGGTAAATCGTCCACGTAGTATTCATAAATGTTTGGATGACCGGCTTTAATATCATTGGTAGAGATGCTACGAGGATTGCATTTGCAGGAGTTGGAACGCCTATAAATGATTCTGATTGCCGTGTGTCAATATTAAATTTCGCAAGACGCAGGGCGGAAAATATTGGAATTAATAATGAAATAAAAGGGAGAAAAGTTGCTTGAAAGCCGGTTGTATTTTCTAATGGAAATTCAGGTATCATGCCTAATTGAAATAAGTTAAGGGGGAAATTTTTGACTTGAAATAATTCAAAAATAATGATTCCAGGAAGTACGCCGAACGTTACCACATCGGCCAAAGAGTCTAATTCTTTTCCAATAGGAGATTGAACCTTTAATAATCTGGCAACAAACCCATCCAGAAAGTCAAATACACAGGCGGCAAAAATCAAATAGCAGGGTATAATTAAATCATGATTTAGCGCAATAATTATCCCCAAACACCCGCATAGCAGGTTACAGCAGGTTAAAAAATTGGGTATGTGTTTTTTTATGTTCATAATTTTAGTGGTCACATGGGCATATTTCAAAGGACTTTCTTTTACCGATAGAGGGCTTCGACTCCGCTCAGCCTGACAAAATGGACGGGTCTCAGTCAGATTACTGACCTTCGAAGCCCTGTCAAAAAATCCTCCCTTTTGCCTTCAGGAGGCTAAATATAACATCTTCTGCAGTATTTTGGCTACTCATCCCTGAGATTACTGATCTAAATAGCTGTTGTCCAAAAACAAACGGCAATTATCCCGGGTTATCTTTTTACAAATTTTTAAACCCCAATCGGATATGAAAAAAATCGTTACCTTTTTGATAACAGCCATTACGTATTTTCTGGGTTTTTCTGAAAGCTTCGGACAATGTCCGTTTACCGTAAACGCCGGCCCTGATACCCTGGTCTGCGCCACCGTTTCCAGTGTGGCATTGAATGGCAGCACCAATGCGAATCCCGGTACGGTGAGCTGGAGCTCTTCAAGCGGAGGTACCTTTACTCCCTCCAGCAATGTACTGAACCCAAGCTATGTTCTTTCGGCGACCGATAAGGCCAATGGTTCTGTAACGCTTACGCTTACCGAATCGGGCATCTGTTCTCCGGTCAGCGATAACCTGGTTATTACCATTCATGCCGTACCAGCTGTGAATGCAGGCAACGATACCACCGTCTGCAGTACCGGAACCGCCATCACCATTGCCGGTACAAAAAGCAATGCAACGGGCGTAAGCTGGTCAGCTTCCGGAGTAGGTACTTTTGGAAGCACGACTGCACTCAGCACTTATTATAATCTGACCACAGCGGATAAAACCAATGGAACTGTTACGCTTACTCTTTCAACTACCGGAAATGGTCCATGCACGGTACATTCCGATCAGAAGGTGATTAGTATCACCACAGCGCCTACAGTGACCTCATCCGATAAATCCATCTGCGCTACTACGGCTTCAACCCAGGTAAACGGCTCTGTAGGCGGCAGCGCCACCGGCGGTACATGGACTACCATTAATGGAGCTACAGGCTCATTTAACAACCCGACTTCGATGACGCCGACCTATACACCGACCACGGCCGATAAGAATACGGGTTATGCCGATCTGCGACTGACTACTTCGAATTCCACCGTATGTGCTTCAACGTATCACGATATGAGACTCACTATACTGGCTGTTCCGACATCGAATGCAGGGCCTGACCAATCGGTTTGCAAGAATGGCGTAGCCACCCTGAGCGGAAGTACAGGTGGCTCAGCTGGAGGAGGTACCTGGAGCAGCAACGGACAGGGAACCTTTGGAAATAATACAAGCTTAAATACCACGTATACACCTGCTGCTTCGGATTTTAATATCGCCGGAGGCGTAGTGCTTACGCTGATCACCACCGGCAGCGGCGCATGCACAACTCCCGGCCAGGATCAGATGACGCTGACAATTAATAACTGTACAGGTCTGACAAGCGATCATCAGAAGGATATGGATCTTGAACTCTATCCTAATCCGGGTTTGGGCCTGATCAATGTTGAATGGAAAAATGCGAACGCTCAATTACTATCCGCCGACGTGATGAACGCGGAAGGAAAGCTGATCAGAACCATTCGTCTGCAGGGCAGCCAGATCGATATCAGCGACTTGGGCAAAGGCATGTACTTCCTTAAGCTGACCGATACAGAAGGAAGTCAGCTTTCAAAGAAAATAGTGATACAATAGAAATTAAATCATCGTAACAAAAAAAAGGTCCGTCAGGGACCTTTTTTTTGTTCAGTGCATAGAGCCCTGCACTAAGCACTATACATTCATTCCGCAATAAGGATTCGATTTCATTTCCCGGCCCACCGTTGTCTCGTGTCCATGACCCGGATAAACGATCATGCTTTCTCCCAGCGCGAAGATCTTTTCCCGGATGCTTCTGATCAGCGTTTCGTGATTTCCGCCGGGCAGATCTGTTCTGCCGATGCTTCGGGCGAAAAGCACATCTCCGCCGATGCAGATATTTTCTTTCTTGTTATAAAAGGCTACATGTCCCGGGGAATGTCCGGGTACGAAAAGAATATCCAATGTAGTATTTCCGAATTTTATCTGGTCTCCTTCGTTGATGTAGCGGTCAATCGTTGCTTCAGTATAATTCACAAAGCCATAATTGGGCGCATAGGCCTTTACGGCTTTGAGGATAGGCTCATCGGATTTATGTGCTGCCAGTCTGACCTTGAATCGTTCTTTTACAAAATAATTGCCCAGCACATGGTCAACGTGGCAATGCGTGTTGAGCAGTTCAACGACTTTGAGGTTGTTGATCTCTATAAATGTCACCAGCTCTTCGCGTTCTTCCCGCTCATAGCAGCCCGGATCTATAATTACACATTCTCTTGTGTCGTCGTGCAGTATATAGGTGTTTTCCTGAAATGGATTGAAGGTAAAAATGTCTACTTTAATCATCGATCTAAATTACAAATAACAAGTTCCAAATTCCAAACCCCTGATAACAACGCTTAAAATCCCAAAGAGACTGGGATTTGAATTTTGTTTTTTGGAATTTGGGGGAAATGTATGATTACATCATAGTCGGACAAGGCCTGGCGGGAACGGTGCTTTCCTATCTTCTGCAAAAAAACGGGAAAAAGATCCTGGTCGCGGAAGATGAAAGTCCTGATTCAGCTTCTTCGGTAGCTGCCGGAATTTATAATCCTATTACCGGCAAAAGGATGGTTAAAACCTGGAAGGCCGGAGATCTTTTTCCGGTGCTGGAAGATTTTTATTCAGGCATGGAAAAAGACCTGAATACCCGATTTTTATTTCAGAGAC